>NZ_JBEONP010000011.1:0-114278 GCF_040544435.1 Undibacterium sp. GrIS 1.2 | reverse complement strand
TTTGATTCTTGACATACTTTGCTCTCCAAAATGATCCAGTCTGGACAGTGCATGAAATTATTTGCTGTTCATAGATGGTAGCGTTGGACGCTTACGGAGCAGTGCGGAAACGTCTTTGTCATTTGCTTCGGTGTCCAACGTGTTGATAAGGACCCGTTTGCGGTCGTTCAGACCATCATCTGGAAGATGATCAGTGCTTGCCGGTAACGCACGATATTCAATGACTAGTGGATGCATTTTGATGTCCAACGCAGAGATGAAGGGATCACCTTCATGGGTTCAAAAAATACTGAAATTATCATCCGCGATTCCCTATCGATCGTCCGGTTAGGTATCAATAGCTCTTTGACGGTATCCACTCACAATGGCTTTTAAGTCTGCTTGGGCGTCAGATAACGTACCATAGATTCCTTGACCAGCGATATTTTCCCAGAACGGCAATGACCATTGTGGGTCACTACTAGCGTTGCCCTTCACTAGATACTCGATTTGAAAATGGCCGTCAGAAGCACGCTGCCATATCAGAGTAAAGGAATCTCTCTCGGAATCATATTCTTCAACAACGAGCTGATCTACTGTGCTGGCTTTATTGAGCCAAATACCTCCGTGCCGCTCAGTCCATGGTTTACTCATGCTGATGCCTAACGCCGAAATGACGGGATCGCCACGACGGTCAAAAATTTAAGTGAAATAGTCATTGGCGATTCTCCGTCGATTGACCTGTTAGGCTGGTACATAAAACCCCCAGACATTCGCAGACAACTCGCCTGCCGCAAATAAAATATATCGGCCTGCGGTTTCAATTTCATATACTTCCATTGTGTGCATTTGGTGAGGATGGCTTGGATGTGGGAGTTGCACGAGTTCTTGTTCACTTTTTTTCCACTCGTGGTTCCATGGATTAACACCACTTACATTGATGTGATCACCTTCAACCACTACACCAACAGTTTTCCAAATAGTCATGCGTTGATGCCTAACGTTGATTTGAAAGGCGCGCGCGCCAATCAGCAAATGTTAAGAAGGCGAATATTCGCGCGTCATTTTCGAAAGTCATGTTAGGCATAGAATCTCGAATCCTCTGAAAGCATCTCCCAAAGCCTATCCCACCATACATCATATGCAGTCGGATTCGCATTGCACTCAGATCGACATCTAGCTGTAGCACCACAGAACTCCCTGAATTCATCTGTACTAGCAACACTAATATCGATAAACGTCATCCCTCCTTCATCGAGAGGTTCGTATATGCGCTCCATTACAAACTTTCTATTCTCGTCAAAGTGAGATCGTATTTTCTCAACGATATAGTGAAAGGCCACCGTGTTGAACCCAAGAATAACGTTCTGCGCAATGATGATTGATCCAGCCATTTACGACGCCTAACGATTGAATTGAGCGGCAGCCACCGCTGATAACATCAGTTTACTCAAATTTCGGGGCAGCTGTCCGCTTGAATGAATAGTTAGAAGGCATCATTTTATTTTTCAGTGCCTACGAAAGAAAAAATGACACCTATGAGCAAGCAAATGGCAATTGCCCAAGCCCAGAGAATATGAAAGAGCATGTGGACTGGCGCGTGAATAACGAATAATGATGAAAGCATTACCCAAGGAACAAAAAGAATAAGTCCAGTAAGACGCCTTGCCAAATTACTTTTTGGAACTGGACCGAATAATGTGAGCCAGGCAAATAGGCCTTCAGCTATCACGATGAGGCAAATGAATGTCACACGCAATGTCGGATGAGTCCAGTCGAGACGATCGTCCGACTTGTAGAAGAAATAGTTGTCTGGATTAAGGCTGAGCCGAATGATGTTTGCAATAGCCAGTAATGTGGCTACAGCGAGAATCTTGGTGTATCTCAGATTAGTGGAACTGTGTCTCATGTCTTCTAACGCAGAACTGACGGGGTCGCCGCCAAAGGTGTAAATAAAAGTGACTTCTTCATGGGCGACTCCCAGTCGAGTGTCTTGTTAGGGTTCAATCCGTGACTCCCAGGTGAAGAAGGAAATTTCGACCACCGCTCGAAATAGCGAAGTCCCGCCAGTGAGCTTCATACCACATAGTAGGAGAACTGAGAACCTCGTGCACCGTTACTTCGCCGTCAAATTGCGCGACCAATTTTCGTGCAAGATTCTCGGTTATGTTCTTGCCCACCCAAGCTCGATCATCTCCAAGCTTTGGCGAATATTCCATTTCGAACACCCAGGCATGAAGAACGTCGGCAAGAACTTGTATTGGCACTCCCTGGGTTGGCCTAGTTTCAATGTGCCAGTGTTCAGCTGGATGCGTACTACTCTTTCGGTGGTCGTGTAAAGACTCAAAATGTCGCGCCAAAGCGACTGCAAGAGATTCAGCTTGAGGCAGTACCTCCATTTCAAATGTATAGCTGTGGAAACCGGGAACGATTCTTACCGATTTAAGCACAGCAAAAATCGTTCTGAACAAGCCGATAAAGTGGAAAAATTTGGACGCTGACAGGTGGTAAATATTGAACGCTGTTTGACATTTTTGCGTTTCTTTCTCATTTAAGCGCCTGCGCAACTCGATCTCAGTCGACTCGTTGAATCCACGATCACCGTCCACCCACACCAAATTGCGCGATCCGTCGGGAAACAGGATGCTGGTGTCGTCCAGCGCCACCCATGTTTCCTTCTCTCGACCATTTGCGGCCAGCCAGCGCTCGATCTCAACCTGCCGTAGATGAAAATTCCCGTCCTCTGTCAACACGCTGTCCAAGCACGGTGTCACATCGATGATGCGTCTGCCGATGGCATCGGAAAAAAAACTACGAATGGCTGGCAACGTATAGTCGGTGCGCCAAGCGCTGGAGATTACAATTTGGACATCGGGGAAGTCACGCATGACTTTCTCGAACTGGGGAAGCTGCGATAGCGCACCAAATTCCCTGCTTAAAGGATGCAAAGTACCATCGAAGTCCAAAAAAAGAATCATACCAATTCCAATGCCATCAACATATCAAATTTTCCCATCCTATAAGCATCCACATCGCCATCAATCTCAACTTCGTGCTTAATTCGATTTATCGTGTCAAGGTCGCACAGTCTAGGAGAATTAAAATAACCCACCATCTAAATTTTGTTTCTTGGTTTGCCCCAAGAGCGCGAATTCAATTGCGCTTTTGGTTAATGGCAATCTATTGAGCGATTTCAATTTCGCCTTCAATTCCGGCAATTTTTGATAAATCTCCCATAAATGTAATTTGTGAGACCTATGTCTGTCATAAAGAGCCAACGCAATGCGTCGCACTTCGTTAGCAAGACACTGATCTCGCTTGTCCCAGTCGATAGATGAATAATTTCCACGCAAAGCAGAAGCCAGGTTTGAAGTTTTATCTCGCAGCCATTCCCTATCATTTCGATACAACCATGCATAGGTAGCCGGTGCCAATGCTCGTATGATTTTCAGCCCTGAATTTCTATTTTCATTTACTAAAGCATCCCACTCTGCACGATGTTTCATTAATCGATTTGTTTGTTGAGCCACCTGCCAAGAAAGATGCAATCCCACTTCAGTACGTAGAGTTGTTGTTACCAATTGTATTGAAATAGAATATTTTTCAGAGACAGTTTGTTTTTCTAAGCCAATACGTAAATCTGCAACTAATTTTTTCCGGATTTCTTCTTTTAATATTTTCGGGCGTCGCGAAATTTCAATTCCTGCCTTTGTGGCCCAAACCATGCCGGTGGAAGTGTCAATTTCAACCCGTGCTGCGGCCTTAGTAATTGAAAGCTTTTCAGTCTTTAATAGCGACAGAAATTGCTCACGCCGAATATCGATTAGCTGCGCCGTTTCCGTTGACACAGTCGCCGGAAATTCGAATATCGCCTTTTGCAATTGTCCAGTGCTTTTAGAGTAGGTGCGCATGAAGTCATCCCAGTCTTGAAATAGCCACTTAGCTATTAGAAGATGTCTCAATGGATGCGTTCCAGACCGTGGCAACCGCAACATGCGATTCATTTGCATTTCCGCTTGGTGTGCATTTTCTGGAAATCCAATTAACAAATTAGTGGCACGTAAAACCGAAGTCGCTTGAAAGTATGACCGTCCTATTTTGACTAAATTTAGTTGTCCACTATTTTTCTTTAGGCCATGATTCTTTAACCCCTCGTGGTAAGTATCAAGTAATCGTTGCGCATCAAAATGAAAGCCAGCGGGTAAATAACTATATGCCAGAACTATTTCTGAAAATGCACGCATTTCGATTAGTGATTGAGATACCAAATCATTAGTGTAGAAAGTAAATGCTGAAGTCAGAATATCTTCACTGGGAAGATACCAAAGAAATCGCCCAACGCCATTCGATTTGACCAAAGATTCCAAAAGAGGTATTCGATGAGTGGGGCAAGTCCAAACTCCAGGATATTGATGGTCCAGATGCCAATACGAGATATGATGATTCTTTTTGTCAGCCTCAATACATTCTGTACAAGCTTTTAACGGATGGTTAGCTCGAAAACGGCTAGTCAAAATTCCAAGACGGTATTTCAAAGATTGAACCGTGTCGCTCTTCATTGAAAAAATCGCCAATTCCTGATCGGATACCGGTCGAAATGGAAGGTAAAAAGGTAGGATTGTGTGCTCACGAATGATCTCAATAGCACTTCCTATTGAATATCCTGACCGACGAGCAAACTCTTCAATGCGGCACGGGAAATCATGTTGATAACCAGCTCTAGGGGCTCCAAAGAGTTGATTGCACGTTGCTGATGATCTGGAGTTCGCTGAATATAGGTGGTATCGACTTCCTAAACTAAATAGAAGTTCGTTTGGAAGCCAATTCGGAATTCCCGCTAATGGAAAGAGGTCTGATTGGCTACTTGGCATTTACGTAGATGCAAATCCATCGGTGAATGTTCATTCAAAAGTAGATACTGCATCAAAATATGTCGCATGCCAAGGATAAAAAAAACGTCTCAATTTAGAAATAATCTAAAGCGTTTTTTGTGTTCTGAAGTTAATTATCTTTCGATTCACTAGAAATATTGAACACTGATGGAAGTTCTGATCTTTAGCCGGAAAGATTTGCGGCACGGGTTCACAAGAAGTTAAGCCAGGCTTAGTGGAGTGTTCCGAAGTATATTTCGAGCGAACATGACCTGTCTCTTAATAATAAAGTCTTTACATAGCTAATAAAGTCTTTACATTAATAATATAGTTGCATCATGCGCTAGAAGATTTATTCTAAGCTACTGCATTCAAATTCCTATGTCATGGCAAAGCGTAGATACGAATTCGACGAGGCAAAACATGCGCGCTTCCTCAGGGAAGGGCGCGGCCAGGGCACCGGCATCGATTATTTGCCCTGGCTAACTATTTACGATGTTCCATCTCAGGGCCGTGTTGCCCGCATTCCGGGCATCAAATCTGGCCGCCTTCACCACACTTTTTCTGATATCGAAAGCAATCTTCTTAGACTCTTGGAGGTTCTGTCGCGTTGTTTAGCTGAGACCAGCTCTTGCAGACACGACGAGGGTGTACCTTTACGCTGGACGGACCTGTCCTACCAGGGCATAGAATTGTTGCGCAAATGACAGGTCCGCAAGACCATCAGTGTCAAACTGACCTTTTCGAATCATGTGCATGAGCTCGATGCCAGCGAGCACTGCGCTGGCCGATCGAAAAGATTTGAAGTTAAGCATCGGTTTGGTTATCCGCTTGATGCCGCGGTGGTCCTGCTCAACGATGTTGTTGAGATACTTGACCTGGCGCACAACGATAGGCTGAACGCGGCCAATATTGATCGCATCAATGGCAGCCTTGTTGGCTCCGCTCTTATCCATTGCGACCTTGTCAGGATCCCCGTTCGCTCCCATCGCTTTGTTAAAAAAGCGCTTTGCCGCAGCCATGTCGCGTTTGGCTGTCAGCAGGAAGTCCACGGTCATGCCCTGCTTATCCACGGCGCGGTAGAGATATTTCCAAGCGCCTTTCACCTTGATGTATGTCTCATCCATACGCCAGCTGCCGCCAAGCGGGCGCTTATATCTGCGCGCCATCTTTTCGATGAGCGGCAGAAAGCGGATAGCCCAGCGGTTGATTGATGAGTGATCGACCGACACGCCGCGCTCTTCCATCATTTCCTCCAGATGCCGATAGCTCAACGGGTAAGCGGCGTACCACCGGGTGCACACCAAGATCACATCGATCGGAAAGCGCATCCCTTTGAAGCTGATCATGTCAATTTTTCCTGCGTTTGGGCATCGCAGTTTACCTCATCGGCTCCACTAACCTCACTAATGCGACAGAACCGTCCTCGTGTCCTGTCTATTCTATGACCCGCTAGTTTAGGCTCGAAAACTCTTGTGAAACTCGGCAATCGCTGTTAACCTTCGTCTGCTTGATTTGATTGCTACTCCGCAACGACTTGATTAATATCAGGGAAGGATAGCCATAAGATACAAGGGGTTGCAGTTATTTGCAGCCCTTTTTCTTTTGGACTTTAGCAGTCTCACTTCATTTGTCAGTGCCTACAACACGAACAAATCATTACATCGCAATGAATCACGTTCATAGCGCGTCTTCCGGATATGGAAACGCGATGTAACTGTCAACATCATTCGAATTTTAAATTGAACCGTGAGTTTCTTTGACTTAGGGATATCGACGACTAAATCTTCTAGGTATGGACAGGACAATTGTCGTTTCGATGCAGCTAGTCTGACAAGTCCTGCAAGAGCTCGCATAGAACGTGTACCACTCAAAATAATACGGATAGAAAGATGGCTGGCTTAATGAACGACGCACGTAAGGTTTCGGAACAAATCGATATTGTCTATTTATGGGTAGACGGTTCAGATCCGATGTGGCAAATAAAACGGGAGCAGGCGTATGCTCACTGGATAATAGAAAATCCAGACGAGTTAGCAGCGCACGGAAACACGGCTGGCAGATATCGCGACAACGGAGAGCTGCTATTCAACCTACGCGCATTGGAAAAGTTTTTTCCTGAGCACGGTCACGTTTATATCATCAGCGATGATCAGACTCCATCATGGCTGCGTTCGTCGGAATACATCACTATCATTAATCATCGAGATTTGATTCCGAACATGGCAGGATCGGTGTTTGACTCAGGTCATATAGAGTCTTACCTGCATCATATCCCTGACTTGTCAGAAAAATTTATCTATCTCAACGACGATGTTTTTTTCGGTGCGAAAGTCGATATTGATTGGTGGTTTGGTGACTGTCTGAGAATTTTTTCTGAGACAAAATCAATACCAGACTATGAAGTCTTACAACCCGATGAGTCGGCGTTGGTCAATGCGTCAATACTATCGAGGAATTGGCTCTCACAGCGCTATTCGACCTACAGTCATGATCCCCGCGTTTATTCGCACTCCCCCCGTCCCATGCTCCGCAGTGCAATGTTTGCGCTTGAACAAATTGCACCAGAATTATTCGAACGGGTACGTTCAACAACATTCCGCTCATGGCGATCGCCCGCAATCGTTCCCGATCTAGTTCCACGCTGGATGGTACACATAGGGGTTGCCCAACAAATAGTATTAGATCCTTTGCATATAAATACTGGCGACAATCATGCCAAACGACAGTTCGATGCTCTACTTGCCAACTTTGGCGAGCTACCGTTTTTTTGTATCAACGATACCTGTGATGATGCGCCAGAAAACGACTTCCGCTTGCTTCGCGTCGTCCAGACTCTGAAAAAATTGCTACCTGAACCATCGAAGTTTGAGCTGTTGTTCCGAGATTCGATGACTTCATCGTCCGTTGATTTCTGGGAGCCTAAAACCGGCGCAATGGTCTTCTCCTAATTTTATAAACAATAGTTCCGCTTGCGAACTTTTTTTGTTTCTACAATGACCGCTCGACTGTTCGACATCCAATTTAACCATCAATTGAATTGATATCAATCCGCTTGAATATCCTCGTTAGCATTATTCCGTACAAACCCCTGATCTTGAATTTGAAACGCTGAGGCGGCGATATTTTTTGTATTCGCGTTAGTCACACGCCATTGCACTTGATTGTTGTGGTCAGCAATCACTAAAGGTAAGTGTAGGTTTTTGCTCCAGCAGATTTTGCTTTCCTGATTATTGCGGCTCAGGCTGTACCAGGTGCAGGCTGAAATCGGCTTCTCTTCCAGTACTGGCGTTGTGGTAGTGCTCAGTTGGTATTGCGCCGTTGGTCTGCTTAAGGAATGCGACAGGCTAAACCAGTCAGTGAAATGGCCGATACGATATAAATTAGTACGATCAATATCTGTGCGGATCTTGCGCTTGAGATCAAGCACTATCATGCTCCATTCTGTCTGTTTTGCTGGCTTAAAAATAAATGTCTCGACGGCGTCGTCGGTACGGCGCTTTAGTTGTTGATTGCGGTCACGCCAGATATCAACTTGATGTGTTTTTCCATCTAACGAATAAGTCGCCTGGTAATGCAACTGGCGTGACTCACCTTTGTCATTGAAGGTTTTATCAAAATCTAGTCCGGCAGCCTGACTACTCGCGGCAAATACAGTTGTTGCGATTATAAAAAAAACCCGCGCCAGGCGCGGGCTCACCGTGTTGAACGATTTTACTTGCATCAATTTCATAGATAATTAGTATTGAATAGATCAGTTACGAACTGCTTGTGCGTAGTCAAAATAACGGTAAGTTTTACCATCGATGGTCAAGTCTTTTACGACTAAATTGACTGAGTAGCTGCCATTGCTGTATGCAGTATCAATGGTAACGCCGGTTGGATCAGTAGGCAGTTTAAAAGTCAGTCCTGTGGATGGTGTGGTCGGATTCAGGATCGATGGTTTTACTACCAATGAAGATGTCGTCGCAGGTTTAAGTAATGCTTCGCTGAGCACGCGTCCATCGGCTTGCGGCATAGATTGTCCCAAGATATAAGCAACTGTGGGTGCTACGTCTACGTTACCGGTTGGGTTGCTGATAGTGATGCCTGTGCGGAAAGCCGGGCCGTTGGCGATCAAGGTATTATGTACATCGATCGGGCTGAAGCTGCCATGCATGCCGCGATTGCCGCCGGTACTTTCAAACTCAATGCCTGGCAAACCATTGACTAATTGTTGCGAATCCCAATTGAAGCTCACCACCACATCCGGCTGCCCTTTGCTGGAACGTACACTGTTTTCCAGATTGATCATCGCCATCGGCAATGTGCCTGGAATCGCACCGTAACGACTATCAACAAAGATCGCACCATATTCTTCACGTGATTGCAAGAAGCGCACAACATTGGTCACTGTAGTCAGATCATGATCTGGCATGTAGAGGTAATCAGAGCCACCGTTAGCCGCGATCACGATGCCGTTGGCTGGCAATGTTGCCGGTACTTTAAAACTGGCAACCGGTGTAGCTAAAGTCGCGCTGATTGCTTGATATTTAGCGTTGGTAGTGCCGCACAAAGTACCTGTGGTGTCGACACCGACGTTATACACATTGCTGCCATCAGATTTAATACCGTACATGGCACTCGTGCTGCAACCGTTACCATCAAATGCTTTGAAGCCAGCAAATGTCAATAAATCGGCAGTACGTACATCACCAGAAACTGAGAAACCAGTAACAGAATCTTTAGCGCCCAGCGTCGCATTGGTTACACCACTGGTCACTGTTGTGCTTGCGTTGATTGCGCGCAATGGGAACAAACTGGTTGGGCCAGATACATTGCTGTGTGCGTGATCAGACACCACAATAATATTTGTCGTTGTATCCAAACCAGCTGCCTTCAAACCAGCTTGCAATTCACCCAAACGCGTATCTTGTGATGCCAGCGCTTTACGGTAATTAGCTGAACCTGGTCCATAAGCATGCTCAGTATTATCTGGTGTGCGGAACCAGATTAAAGACAAGTCTGGTAATTTTTTCGGCAAGATGAAACTGGTATAAATGTTCATCATGTATTTGTTGGCAGCGTCTTCTGGATTGCCTTGCGTTGTATCGGTCGCATCTTTGGCTTGCAGGCCATTTGGTAAGGCAAACGTCAATGCACCAGCACGCGCTGTTGGATTGCCGTTAGTGGCGCTGAGCGTCACTGTGCCAGCCGGATAAGCAAAGGTCGTATTCAGCGGTAAAGCATAATTAGCAGCCTGCAAATCGGTCACCAGAGATTGCGGCAATACCGCGTTCTCATCAAGAAAAATCCCGCCGCGACCAAGATCTTGAATAAACGCAGCGCCAGATTTACCGATAGTGGCTGTTTTCAGACCTGCATCTTGTGCCGTCTTAAATAAGGTTTTGACTAACAATAATTGACCACCGTAATAATCATTGAGCGTGCTCAATACAGCGTAATCTTCTGTAAATACCGGATCTTGATAATCCTGAGCATTGCCTGCTGCTGACTTGCCAACAGGAATAGCTTGAGTAGCGCCAGCTTGTGGCGGCGTCCAGAATGTATTGCCGTAGAAACCGCTAGTTTTTGGAAAAGAACCGGTTGCAAAAGACGAACCATTCATCATTGTGAAGGTTGGATAAGTCGAATGATGATCGGCAAATTGCACACCTTGTTGACGCAAGGCATACAGGTTAGGAGTGTCGGTTGGATTGACTGAATCTGGACGCAATCCATCCCACACCATGATGATGGTGCGTTGTACTGCAGGTGTCACTGGAGGAGGCGTTGCAGGAGCACTGGCAACATTACTGGAACCGCCACAACCAGCTAGCGAAGCAAGTACAGCTGCCAGGCTGAGAACTAATACAGATTGACGCATAATAGGATCTCTTGAAGTTGATGATGAATAAAATAAATAACAGCAAAATAAACATCAGCAAAACAACCAGCTATGCAAGTACAGGCATCGTAAGCGTACGCAAAGCATGCGTAGGAAAGCGCACAGTTGAGGCTGACATTTAATTGGATAAAATTTGGTAAGAACGAATTAGCAAAAACGTCTAAAGAAAACGTGGGCAAAGACGCGATCAAAAACACCGCCAAAACAACATTAATGAGGTTGCAATGTTAAAGAGTGCGAATGACAGTGAAGTGACGCTGACATGACAAATTAATGAAAAATGTAACAATTGTTACAATTAAAACTGACAGAGATGTAATAGAGCTTATTTTCTTAGTCTATTTTTAGGCTTGTAGTTTGGTCTTGCGGAGATGAGTAGCAATGATCAATTGGTAGTTATAGCGTAGCCTTAGGATGCAGTAGATCTATTTTCGATCTCTTCAACAACATGGTTTGAAAGGCGACAAAGAGTTTATTCATGTGCTCTAATTTGTAAGAGAAGACGCCAGCTGCATCAAAAGCATGCACAAAGCCGGTATTGTCTATCTCAAAAATCAACAACCGACCGTCTTGGGTTTCTGCGCAATCAATTACGGCATAGTCGAGCTGCAAACGCTCATTTATCGCAGAAAATGCTACACGGTGACGCTGCGCAAAGCTCTCATCAAAGCCATCCATGAACTGAGATTCTTCAGCGCGCTTGGCAGCACTCTCCTCCATACCTGCATTCATATAATGGATGACCCAATTGTCTGACAAAGCCATATGACAAATATAAGGATGGCCATCAATCAAGGCGACCCGATATTTACGAAACAATCCATCCTGGCTACGATAATCAACATAAGCTGCCAGATAGAATAGCTCATCGAATGACTCACTAGTATGTGCTTGCAAATAAGCGCTCATCGCGCTGACGTTATCCAGCTTTGCCAGTCCCTTGCCGCCGTGGGAATCTAGCGGACGGATAATCAGTGGGAATTTAAGCTTGATTGTTAATGCAGAATTGGTATCGGCGTAGTCAAGCGCAAATTGTTGCAATTCCTGACGTGACAAGCGTAGCGACACTGGAATCCTCAACGATGCTGCTGACAAGGTAGCACCCAGCAGATCACTGACGCCATTGCGGGATAGTACGGCAATACGTACGGGATGATTTAACACCGGGCGAGGCCAATTTTTTAACTTAGCGCTGATCTGATGTAAAAGCGGATTATTCTGATCCGATTGACTGACGGCCACAAACAAGATGTCGTGCTCAGGGACTGACTCAGGAAACGCTAGGTTGTCTCCCAGATAAATCAAATCCACAGCGATATCTGATCCCTCCAGTAAGAAATCGACAGGCGTGTTGTCCATCATTTCGCCCGCGCGCAACAGCACCAACATTCTTAAAGCAACATGACCGCTGGGTGCCGCCATTCGATAATGCTGACTCAAGCCCAGTGCCTTGGCTTGTAATTCCAGCGCCAATGGCGTGTTACCAGAAAGTTGAAAGAATACCGCCAGGCTCATCAGCATAGTAGCGTCATCCGGGCTGCTGGCAGCGCGACGGACATAGGGCGAAAGATCAATACCGTTGTGCGCCATCCGCATCAGGCATGCCAAACCGAGCAACGGCGGATTATCGTCAGGAGGCGAAGAAATCAAGACCAAGGCGACCACTCCGTTATCTTAATGAACTCGTGGTTTTAGTATTAAAGCAATACTCATGATCCACTACTGATGAATAAATACTCGTATCTAGTATATTTTAATTACCCATAGAATAACTGGACAATAAGGCAATTTTAATAAAAATAATGGGGAGTATATTAAAAATAAGTTATCGTTAACGACTTAGGCATTAGAAAAAACGCTTTTCATCCTACTCTCTCAAAACGCTTTTGCGACAATTCTAAGGATGATTTTTATAGCATTACTACAACATCAAATTCAAATGGTGGTGGTACACTTTTGTACCTTAGGCGTTTCTCAATTGCACTATAAAACTAGATGCACCGTAAGAAGCTATCACCTCATTACCTTAACTGAGCAATGTAATTGAGGTCTTGATTAGTCTCTTACTTTTTAAAATGTAATTGCACTGCTAAGCCTGAAAAATTCACCCACAAGAGGATGCGCTATGAACTGGTTCTATGACTTAAAAATTGGTAAAAAATTGATATTAGGTTTTGCCATCGTCATTGTAATGGCCTGCTTTTTAGGTATTTTCTCGATAGCGCAACTTGTTAAGGTCAACAACGCATCAACTGACATTGCTACCAATTGGTTACCTAGCATCACGGCTGGCGGACAAATGCAAACATCGCTTGCACGTTTTCGTATTTCTGAATCCACCCACATTATGTCTGCTGAGGAATCTGAAATGACCGCGACCGAAAAATCATTGGCGACCCGGCTGGAGATATTTCGAAAACAGCAGGCAGTTTATGCAGCCTTAGTTTCAGAGACAGAAGAAAAACGCATCTATCCAGAACTCGAAAAAACTATAGAAGACTATCTAAGCACAAATAAGAAAATGCTTGCTCTGTCCCGTGAGGGAAAAAAAGATGAGGCTCGGGTGATTTTTCGTACCGACTCTAGTAAGTTATTTCGTGACGCAACAGAAAAAATCGACGCGCTGATCAAAATTAATACGGACGGTAGTAACGCCTCAAATAAATCAGCAGACGAAGCTTATGTCCTATCGCGTACGCTGATCATCGGCATACTGATCTCGCTGATCATCATTGGGATTATGTTAGCGATGTTTATTGCGCGCACTGTCTCTGTGCCGTTAAACGAAGCTGTCAGCATTGCGAAACGGGTAGCCGAGGGTGATCTCACTGGCACTATCGTCTCCTCAAGTACCGACGAAACCGGCCAACTGATGGAATCACTTCGTGCCATGAACGACAGCCTGCTGCATGTCGTCGGGCAGGTACGCTTGGGTACAGATACGATTGCCACAGCGTCATCCGAAATCGCCAGCGGCAATTTAGATTTATCCAGCCGTACAGAAGAGCAAGCCAGCTCGCTTGAAGAAACTGCCTCTGCAATGGAAGAGCTAACTTCTACCGTCAAGCAAAATGCCGACAATGCCCGTCAAGCCAATCAACTTGCCCAATCAGCATCCGGAATTGCTACCGATGGAGGCAAAGTTGTCGGCGAAGTGATCGCTACCATGGAATCGATCAGCGCATCATCTAAAAAGATTGTCGATATCATCAGCGTAATTGACGGCATTGCGTTTCAAACCAATATTCTCGCTTTAAACGCCGCAGTCGAAGCCGCCCGCGCGGGTGAGCAAGGTCGTGGCTTTGCGGTAGTCGCCTCTGAGGTGCGCAATCTGGCGCAGCGCAGCGCGGCGGCAGCCAAAGAAATCAAATCACTGATTGACGATTCTGTACAAAAAGTCGATTCCGGTACCACCTTAGTTCAAAAAGCTGGCACGACGATGGCAGAAGTCGTCGCCAGCGTGCGCCGCGTCACCGACGTCGTTGCAGAAATTTCTGCTGCCAGCAATGAACAAAGTACCGGCATCGAGGAAGTCAATCTGGCGATTACGCAAATGGACGAAGTCACGCAGCAAAATGCCGCACTGGTAGAGCAAGCCGCCGCCGCAGCGCAATCCATGCAAGAACAGGCAGCCAACCTGGCATCCGTCGTCAGCATATTCAAGCTTGATGCAGCGCATAGATATACGGCGATATCAGCTTAAGTCTTGGCTTACACACGAGTCTGAGGCGCACTCTCGTGCGATAACGCAATTTGACAAAACTGGTCACGACGCGATCGCACGAAAGTAAGCGCTTCCAAAACACAACGAGCAAAATCAAGCATAGCTATGAGTAAGCTTCGTAGGTCAAAAAATCTCAACTAGATATACTCCCCGATTTTTAATAAAAATACTGGTCATTGCCCAATGATCCTATGGACACATTAAAAATACAGGGGTAGGGTATATAAAATATCAGCTAGCGACATGACCAGCCATACCTTCTTCACACGATAATAAGGACCATGTCAGTCTCTGAACTTCATCGGCGGGTTACATTTAGAAGACAGGTGTCATCACGCCAATATAATTTGTTACAAGTTGGTACTTCTGGGAAATTCTTTTACCTGAGGTTGATGCAATACTCTGCCCCAAACTTGCAACGGGCATACTTTGGTTTGTTGACATTGGTATTTGCGTTAAACATTACGTGCGAAATTGCGTGTAAAAATTACTTTCAAAAATTCTTAAAAAATCCTCCGCCCTAAAAGGACTTCAATGAGCAATATGAATAACGATCTCAGCAAGGGAAAAAACCCCGGCTCGGCCAGTAACGGTAAATGGTTTTTATGGCTGGTAGTCGTCATTGCCCTGATTGCGGCGGCTTGGTTTGGCTGGAATCATTGGCGCAATCCTGCGGCGACGGGCACCACAGGCGCGGCTGCTGAAGGTGCCCCCCAAACTGGGCGCGGACCGGGTGGACCTGGAGGGCCTGGTGGCCCAGGAGGACGGCAGCGAGGCATCACCACTGTCGTTGCCAGTCCGGCAGTGAGTGGCAGTATGGATATTTCGGTCAATGCTCTAGGTACAGTAACGGCGCGGAATACCGCGATAGTTCGTGTGCAAGTGTCTGGTCGTTTAGAGCAAATATTTTTTCAAGAAGGTCAAAGTGTGAGAGCAGGACAGGTATTAGCGCAGATTGATCCGCGTACCTTTCAGCTACAGCGCGATAGCGCCAAAGCCCAATACGACAAAGATCTGGCGCAGTTAAATGTCGCCAAACTGGATTTGGTTCGTTATAAAACTTTACTGTCACAAGACTCGATCGCATCACAACAAGTTGATACTCAAGCAGCGCTGGTAGCACAAAATCAGGCGACTGTGGCATCCGACGCAGCGGCGATTGCGCAAGCCCAATTACAACTGGGATATACCAAAGTCACTGCGCCTATTGCTGGCAAAGTCGGCCTGCGCCAAGTCGATGTCGGCAATCTGGTGCAGACTTCGGATGCAAACGGTCTGGTGGTGATTAATGAAGTCAATCCGATTAGCGTTGTATTTTCAGTCCCCCAACAAAGTTTGCCATCCGTGATCAGAGGTATGAAAGGGACAGAGCCCTTAATCGCAGAAGCCTGGAGTGCAGACAACCGCAGAATGCTGGGTACCGGCAAGCTTAAAAGTGTGGATAACCAAATTGATACAACGACTGGCACCATCAAACTAAAAGCAGAATTTACCAATGACGATGACAGCTTATTCCCGAATCAATTTGTGAATATCCGCTTAGTCACGAAGAAACTCGATAACGTCACACTGATCCCATTGACGGCTGTGCAGCAAGGTACTAACGGCCCTTATGTGTATGTCGCCAAACCAGATAACTCCGTCACTCTGCGCCAGATCGAAACCGGTGCTGCGGATGCAAAATCTGTCGCCGTGATTAAAGGTGTCGAGCTAGGCGAATCAGTGGTCGTTGACGGCACAGACCGCTTAACTGACGGGATGAAAGTACAAGTAGTGGCGCAACGTGTCGTACCAACGGCAGCAGCACCAGGAGGAAAACATCGCGGTGGAAAACGTCCTGATGGCGCTGGCTCTGCTGGAGCATCGGCTGCAAGTTCTGTAGCAAGTTCTGCAGCAAGTACGTCAGGAACTGCGAACACTGATACAGCACCAAAAGATGGACACAAAAATGAGCAGAAAGGTGAACAGAAAGCTGGCGGTCGTCCACAATGAATATTTCACGCATCTTTATTGAGAGGCCAGTCGCCACGGTGCTGTGCATGGTGGCGGTATTGTTGTCCGGCTTGCTGGCCTACCGCCAATTACCTTTAGCAGCATTACCGCAAGTCGATTATCCGACCATTCAAGTCAGTACTTTGTACCCCGGTGCTAGCCCGGATGTGATCGCCTCCACCATCACTGCGCCGCTTGAGCGCCAGTTTGGGCAGATGCCGGGTTTGACGCAAATGTGGTCAGCCAGCTCTGGCGGCGGCTCCAGTATTACGCTGCGATTTGATTTGTCGCTGAGTCTGGATACGACGGAACAAGAAGTCCAGGCAGCAATCAATGCAGCCGCCAGCCTGTTGCCAAAAGACTTACCGCAACCGCCGGTGTACAACAAGGTCAACCCGGCAGATGCACCGATTCTGACGTTAGCAGTGACGTCCAGTACCTTGCCTTTAACGCAGTTGCAGGATTTGGCCGATACCCGCATGGCGCAAAAAATTTCGCAACTACCGGGTGTTGGTCTGGTGACCTTAAGCGGTGGACAAAAACCTGCCGTTCGGCTGCAAGTTAATCCGCGCGAAGTCACTGCACGTGGTCTGACTTTGGACGATATCCGTACCGCCATTTCGGTACAAAATGTGTTTCAGGCTAAAGGGAGTTTTAACGGTGCTGAACGCGCATCCACACTAGATGCCAATGACCAGTTGAAATCGGCGGAAGAATATCGCAACGTCGTGATTGCATACAAAAATGGCGCGCCGATTCGTATCTCTGATGTTGCTTCTGTGGTGGACGGCGCTGAAAATATCCGTCTGGCAGCATGGGCAAATAAATCCCCGGGCATCATCATCAACGTGCAGCGTCAGCCAGGTGCCAACGTCATTCAGACAGTTAACCGGATTCAGGCGCTACTGCCATCCTTGCGCGCTAGTTTGCCTAGCGCGGTAGAACTGGTCACCCTGACCGACCGCACCACCACGATTCGTGCTTCGGTCAATGATGTGCAACTGGAATTAATTTTTGCGATCTTACTGGTGATTGCGGTGATTGCGATTTTCTTGCGCAGCGCGCGCGCCACCCTCATTCCCGCTGTCGCTGTGCCACTGTCATTGATCGGTACTTTTGGTGTGATGCATCTGGCGGGATTTTCCGTCAATAACCTGACCCTGATGGCACTGACCATTGCAACCGGTTTTGTGGTCGATGATGCAATTGTGATGGTAGAAAATATCGCACGCTATATTGAAGAAGGTGAAACGCCGATGCAAGCGGCACTCAAAGGATCGAAGCAAATCGGTTTTACAATTATCTCTTTGACGATTTCACTGATTGCAGTGCTGATCCCTTTGCTGTTTATGGGCGACGTCGTAGGCCGTTTATTCCGCGAATTTGCTATCACCTTAGCAGTCGCGATATTGATTTCCGCAGTCGTATCATTGACGTTAACACCAATGATGTCATCGCGCTGGCTGCACGCACATGATGAAGAAAAAGAGGGACGTATTTCGCGCGGAATTGGTAATGCGATCAACTCGGTTATTGCAGGATATGACCGCACTTTATGCTGGGTATTAGACCGGCAAAAATTAGCCCTCTTAGTCGCAGCTGCCACACTGGTCGTCACGGTTCTGCTCTATATGTTAGTACCAAAAGGATTTTTTCCATCCCAAGATACAGGCGTTATACAGGCTACAACCGAAGCCTCACAGTCCATCTCTTTCAGCGCGATGGCAGATCGTCAGCAAGCAATGGCGGCAGCATTACTAGAAGACCCTGCAGTAGAAAGTCTGTCCTCATTGATTGGTGTTGATGGCACGAATACCACGGTCAATAGTGGTCGCATGCTGATCAATCTCAAGCCCTTAGAAAGCCGGGATCGCGCACCTGCGGTGATCCAACGTTTGCAAGAACTGGCAAAAAAAGTACCGGGCATCCGCTTGTATTTGCAACCAGTACAGGACTTAAGTATTGAAGACCGGACTACCCGTACTCAATATCAATTTACCGTTGACAGCACCCGCTCTGCCGATCTGGCGACATGGATACCAAAGCTACTGGATAAACTTAATACGCTGCCGGAGTTACAAGATGTGGCAACAGATTTTCAAAATAACGGCTTACAAGCGTATATTGAAATCGACCGTGATGCGGCATCCCGCCTAGGTATCTCTGTCTCTGCTATCGACAACGCTTTGTACAATGCCTACGGTCAGCGACTAATATCGACTATCTTCACTCAGTCAAATCAATACCGTGTAGTGCTGGGTGTACCTAGCCAATTTCAAGCAGGCCCTGATGCACTATCAATGCTATCTCTTACCGGCAATAACGGTGTGCAAGTGCCACTAACATCGATTGCACGAGTGAGTGAACGCCCCACTCCACTGGTCTTAAATCATCTGGATCAGTTCCCGGCTGCAACCATCTCTTTTAATCTGGCGCCCGATGCATCTTTAGGTGAGGCGGTCGATGCGATTGATCAAGCGAAGATCGATGTAGGTCTACCTTTGTCTATCAGAACTAATTTCCAAGGTGCGACGCTGGCGTTTCAGGCAGCATTGTCTAATCAACTTTGGCTCATCCTGGCGGCAGTCGTCACGATGTATATCGTGCTGGGTGTGCTGTATGAAAGTTTTATTCACCCTGTGACGATTCTATCGACCTTACCGTCCGCAGGGATCGGTGCTTTGCTCGCACTGCTGGTGAGCGGCAATCAATTGGGTGTGATTGCCATCATCGGCATCGTGCTGTTGATCGGTATCGTGAAAAAGAACGCGATCATGATGATTGACTTCGCACTCGACGCGCAACGTAATCAAGGTATGTCACCTTTGGACGCGATACATCAGGCATGCCTGCTGCGCTTCCGCCCGATTTTGATGACCACTTTAGCTGCCTTACTAGGTGCTTTACCATTGATGCTAGGTAGAGGTATGGGATCAGAATTGCGTCATCCACTGGGGCTGACCATGGTCGGTGGTTTGATTGTCAGTCAGTTCCTGACCTTGTACACCACGCCAGTTATTTATCTTGCCTTTGATCGCTTAGTACAAAAGCGTAAACCGCCAAAGCAAAAATCTGCATCTTTAGTATCGCCAGCATCATCAGCTTCACCATCCCAGCCTGCAACTGATACGCCGACGACACCATGAGCTACCAACGTATTTTAATTGGTCGTCCGATTGCGATTACCTTGCTGACGCTGGCCTTGGTATTGGCAGGCGGCGTTGCCATGCTACAGTTGCCGGTAGCGCCTTTACCGCAAGTCGATTTCCCTACCATTACAGTCTCAGCCGGTCTACCGGGCGCTAGTCCGGAGACCATGGCGGCGACCGTCGCTACGCCGTTGGAGCGTGCTCTAGGCTCGATTGCCGGGGTCACCGAGATGACTTCGTCAAGCTCACTGGGTTCTACCCGCGTTACCTTGCAATTTGATTTGTCACGCGACATTGATGGTGCTGCAAGAGACGTGCAGGCCGCAATCAATGCATCGGTCGGTACCTTGCCGAGTAGTTTGCCGCGCAACCCGACTTATCGCAAAGTGAATCCGGCTGATCAGCCCATTCTGACTTTATCGCTGACCTCTGATCAGCTTGGTCGTGGTGAATTGTATGACGTAGCATCGACCTTGCTGGCACAGCGTATCGCCCAGGTAAAAGGCGTTGGCAATGTCGATATTGGCGGCGGTGCTTCACCTGCTGTGCGGGTACGCGTCAATTTGCCAGAACTTGGCCGCATGGGTCTGTCACTGGAAGCCGTGCGCACTGCTATTTCTGCAGCAAATGTGGCGACCCCAAAAGGTAGTCTGGATGATGGCGAGCATAGCTGGTTTGTAGCGACCAACGACCAATTAAAAAAAGCGGATGACTACAAGAGAATCATCGTCCGCTGGCAAAACGGTGCCGCCATTTATCTGGGCGATGTAGCTGAAGTCAAAGACATGCAGCAAGACTTGTACAACTTAGGTGTCACTAATGAAAAGCCCTCGGTACAGCTACAAGTCTTCCGTCAGCCGGGCGCCAATATTATCGATACGGTAGAGGCGATCAAAGCCATCTTGCCTATGCTACGCGCTACTGCACCAGCCAATGTCGATATTGATATGCCGCTGGAACGTACAACGACCATCCGTGCATCCTTGCATGAGGTCGAACGTTCGTTGGCGATTTCTGTTGGTCTGGTGGTGCTGGTGGTATTTTTATTTTTACGTAACCCAAGTGCTGTATTAATCCCTGCGGTAGTCGTACCCGTGTCACTCATCGGTACGTTTGCGGTGATGTATTTGATGAATTACAGCCTGGATAATTTATCCTTGATGGCATTGACGATTGCCACAGGTTTTGTAGTGGACGATGCAGTGGTGGTGTTGGAAAACTGTATGCGTCATATCGAAGAAGGACATTCACCAATCCGTGCCGCAATGCGCGGAGCAGGTGAAGTTGGCTTCACGGTAGTGTCGATGACGATATCACTAGTCGCTGTATTTATTCCAATTCTGGCAATGGGCGGAATTATCGGTCGCTATTTCCGAGAATTTGCAGTGACCTTATCGGCGGCAGTATTAATCTCTATGGTGGTATCGCTAACGACGACACCGGTCATGTGCGCTTATCTATTACGCAAACCGAAAAAATTAAGCGAAGAAGAAAAGCAGCAAAAAAACAAACGGGGATGGCAAAAAATATCCGCCTGGTTTGCACCGATGGCGGTGTGGCTAGAAAATGGTATGAACAGGCTGCAGGCTGGTTACGGCAAGTCTTTGAACTGGGCACTCAATCACACCAAAACCATGCTGTTACTTTTTTTCATTACGGTATCGGCTAACGTATGGCTGTATGTGATCGTTCCTAAAGGCTTTTTCCCACAACAAGATATCGGCATCTTAGTTGGAGGTGTGCAGGCGGATCAGAGTATTTCGTTTGCTGCAATGAGCGAAAAGCTCAAATCGCTAGTCACCATTGTCAAAGACGACCCGGCTGTTGCCAACGTCATGGCCTACACCGGCGGCTCCCGCAGTAACGGTGGATTTATGTTCGTAGTGCTGAAACCGTTGAAGGAACGCGGTGTCTCTGCGGATGTGATTCTGAATCGCTTACGACCAAAATTAGGACGCATCGCTGGTGCTAATTTGTTCCTCCAGGCAGCAAGTGATATCCGTATAGGCGGCCGCCAAAGTGACGCAGCTTATCAATATACCTTGCAATCAGATGATCTCGATCTGCTCAGAAAATGGGAACCGATCATCCGCGCAGCAATGTCACAAATACCCGAACTCACCGACGTGAATACCGATGCACAAGAAAAAGGTATTCAAACCCGTTTGGTCATTGATCGTGACGCAGTAGCGCGGCTGGGGCTAAATATGCAAATGGTGGACGCGACCTTGAGCGATGCATTTGGTCAGCGTCAGATATCCAATATTTATCAGGATCTGAACCAATATACGGTCGTGATGGAAGCTATGCCAGCCTATCTGAAAGGGCCGGAAGCCTTGCGCCAGATTACCCTGGTGACAGCGCAGGGCAACATCGTGCCTTTGTCTGCCGTAGCACAATGGAAGGGTGCCAACACGGCGCTATCGGTCAATCATCAAGGCGGGTTCGCAGCATCCACCGTCTCATTCAATCTGGCGCAGGATGTCTCTTTGAGTCAGGCGACGCAGGCGATTGATGTCGCATTGATGAACGCAGGTGTGCCAAATACAGTCCGGGCGACTTTCCAGGGGAGTGCGAAAGCTTTCCAAGATTCCCTCAGCAACCAACCTATGTTGATTCTGGCGGCGCTGCTGGCAATTTATATCGTGCTGGGTATTTTGTATGAAAACATGGTCCATCCGATTACGATTTTATCCACCCTGCCATCTGCCGGCTTAGGCGCCTTGCTCGCCTTAATGTTATGCGGTAGCGAGTTCAGTGTGATTGCCTTTATTGGTGTGATCTTGCTGGTCGGTATCGTCAAGAAAAACGCGATCATGATGATTGACTTTGCCATCGTCGCTGAGAAGCGTGATGGCCTCGATGCTAGAACGGCGATTCATCAGGCATGCCTATTACGCTTGCGCCCCATTTTGATGACGACTGCTGCAGCGATGCTTGGGGCGCTGCCACTGGCACTTGGTAGTGGCGACGGTGCTGAGCTACGTCGCCCGCTGGGCATTGCCGTCGTCGGCGGTCTGCTAGTTAGCCAATGGCTCACGTTGTACACCACACCTGTCATGTATCTGGTACTCGATTGTCTGCGTCTTAAATTTAAGCGCTGGCGTCATCCAAACTTAGATAAGCTCAGTGGCAACCGCAGTGACAATCACGTTGACAACTACATTGATCCCGCGACTGCGCAAACTAATCGCCCTAACCTGATTCCTGGAAAACTGCCATCATGAAACTAAAGGCTACGTCTACATTCTGTCCGCGCTCTGCGGCTACGGTTGGCACACTCACCATTGCCATTGCAGCTGTGCTAGTTAGCTTGAGCGGCTGCAATATGGCGCCAGACTATCGTCGTCCCGACATGGCATTGCCTGCACAATATAAAGAAAGTTTGCCGGCCAACTGGCAGTTCGCTCAACCATCGGATGATGCGCATAAAGGCAATTGGTGGCAACAATTTAATGATCCTATGCTCGATCAGTTAATGACGGGATTGGAAGCGTCCAATCAAAACCTGGCCATTGCGCAAGCACGCTGGAGGCAAGCCTCTGCCTTGTCTCAGCAAGCCCGCGCCAGTCTTTTCCCGACGATTGGTGTGCAAGCCAGCGCGACCCGTTCTGCAAGCGGTAGTAATAGTAGTGGCAGCAATAGCGCCAGTAATGGCTCAAGTAATAATGTAACCAGCTCTGGGAGCAACATTAGCAATAGCACGCAAGTGGGTGGCACTTTAAGCTGGGAAGCCGACATCTGGGGACGTGTGCGGCAGCAAGCGAATTCCCAAAGTCTCACCGCACAATCGAGTCTCGCGGATTTAGCTAATACTCGGTTGAGCTTGCAGGCAGAATTAGCGATAGATTATTTTTCCCTACGGGTCGCATCAGCTCAAGACACCCTGCTCAAAGAAAGTGTCGCCGCCTATAAATCATCGCTGGAGTTAACCCGTAATCGCTATGCCGCCGGTGTCGCAACAAAGTCGGATGTATCACAGGCAGAAACCCAATGGCTGTCTACCTCAACCCAGCTCGCTGACAATCAAATCACTGTTGCTCAGCTCGAACATGCGATTGCTGCTTTGCTTGGCAAACCCGCTACTGGTTTTTCGCTGGCACCAGAGGCCGAGCAAACCGGTGCGCAAATGTTAGCGATTCAACTGCCGAGTATTCCTGTTGAATTGCCAGCCAGCTTGCTAGAGCGTCGCCCTGATATTGCCTCGGCAGAACGACAAGTTGCCGCAGCCAATGCCAGTATTGGCGTAGCTAGAGCAGCCTTATTCCCGGTATTGAATTTGTCCGCCGATGCGGGTTATCGTGGCAGCAATTTGTCTGGCTTGTTTGATGTCGCACATCAATTCTGGTCGCTTGGACCTAGCCTTGCGTTAACCGTTTTTGATGCCGGTGCCAAGCAAGCTGCCGTCGATCAGGCCAGAGCAAGCTTTGATCAGGCATCCGCCAATTATCGACAAACTGTTTTAACCGCATTGCAAGGAGTGGAAGATCAGTTAGTCGCATTGCGTTTGCTGCAACGCGAGGCCGATTTACAGAAACAAGCTGTAGCGTCTGCCAACGTCGCCCTCAATTTAGTTACGAATCAATATCGTGCGGGAACTGTACCTTATCTGAATGTCTTGAGCGCACAGCAAACCCAGCAAAACGCCAGAAGCAGCGAGATCAATATTCGCGGACGCCAATTGAGCGCGACAGTACAATTGCTCAAAGGTTTGGGCGGTGGCTGGCAGGGACTCGATGCAGAAGCGAACAAAAATAGCGCGATGGATAAAATAACTAGCCGATAATCAATGCTTGAGCACCGATTTCTGCCTGTTCAATTTACGTAAGTTCCAACTCTAACGAAAGAAATAAATTGACTCTATCATCAGAAAAAACCAGGGTATTGGTCGTAGGCGCAGGAGCAATTGGTAGCTTTTATGGTGCGCTGCTCGCAGAGCGAGGCGCAGATGTCTCGGTTGTTTGTCGCTCCGACTTTGATGCAATCAAATCACATGGATTTGATATCGATAGTCCCTCACTCGGTCAGATGCATTTCACACCTGCGCAAGTTTTACAACACACGGCGGACTATCAGGGTGGCTGGCCCGATTATCTGATCCTCAGCGTCAAAGTCGTACATGGCGTGGACAGAGCCGCAATGATTAAAGATGCAGTCGGTCCCGATACCACCATCGTTCTGATCGAGAACGGGGTTGAAATCGAAGCAGAAATCGCTGCGGCTTTCCCCGACAATGAACTGATCAGCGCACTTGCGTACGTCCAGATCAGCCGCGTTGCGCCAGGCAAAGTCAAGCACCATGCCTTGGGCGACTTAACATTCGGCACTTATCCCAGTGGCATCTCATCGCGCTGCGAATTGTTAGCAAGCTTGCTGGAACGTGACGGTATTAAAATGACGCTGACCGACAATGTCGTCAAAGGGCGCTGGCATAAATGTGTTTGGAATGCGGTGTTTAACCCGATTTCTGTACTCGGCGGCGTACTCGATACGGCGTCTATTCTGGGACCTGACGAAGGCAAAGCACTAGTTAAAAAAGCCATGCTGGAGGTAATCGAAGTCGCGGCTGCAACCGACAATCCCTTGCCAGTAGCAATGGTCGACCAGTTCATCGAACGTACCAAAAATGGCCCTGCCTATAAAACGAGCATGGCATTGGATTTTGAAAACGGTCGTCCGATGGAAGTAGAAGTCATCCTAGGCAACGTCGTCCGGGCAGGACGCCGCGAGCAAGTGTCCATGCCAGTACTGGAGGCGATCTACGCCCTGATGAAAATGATCGATGCCAGAGACACGGCAAAATAGAATAGTACCCCGTCAACCTCCCCTGTTTATTCGGACTTCCAAGACTTATGCTCTAGGGCGCGCATAAACATTTGACACTTGCAACTGGGAATTTCAAAAAAACCCATACTCGAGCGCATCGCCTCTTTGCAAACCCTCCCAATAGCGACGTATTGCAGCGTCTAGGTTGTAACTTTGCCTCGCGCTGCATCTCGGTTAAAGGTTTTTTAGAAGCTCTCGACGAACAAACAAACCATTTTGAATACTCGCCAACTTTCGGATGACAAATAACGTGAAAAGTACGTCAAGTTAGTGAAAACCTCGTGATGCAAATATTTAAAAGATCGCTCATACTGGACTTCCGCTTTCGGCACTTTGCTGACATAGCGATTGGGTTTTAGTTTGAAACCAATATTTACGACAAATGCACGGTCGAGGGAAAGCAATGAGCGCGTTCGAACCTGTTGTAAAAGACGATATGAACCAGAGACCAGTGCCATCTGCTTGGCGAGGCGTATTTTCAGACATCGTGCACGCTATAAAAAATGGTGATTTAAGTCTAGTCGGTAGCATTAATGGAGTTACCGCAGTCTCTTCAGAAAAAGCATCAAAAATTACTGCAAGCATTAAAAACTACGGTGCGAATTTGGTTGACCTGTCTGAAGAGACTTGGAGTACATCTGTATGTCAATGGATGGGTAATCGCTGGGATGTATTGATTGACTTGTACACTGTAGAGGAAGGAGCCAGTGACTTGGTTTTGGAAGCGCGTGTTTACGAGAAAGATACGGATCACATTTTTGAGGTGCACTTTGTTTGTGTCCCGTGACGGCACAAACCGGCCAGTGGCGTATTAGCTCAAATTTCGAAAGGAATCAAATTTGTTTGATAGGATAGTTTCAATATTTCTTAAATTTGTGTTTTACATTCTGGCTGCTATTGTCGGGATACTTTATTGGATACTGCCAATTGCTGAGGCCTTCGCAGTTTTTTTTGGGGGATTGGTTATTTTTTTAATTTTATTTCCAATTGTCTTGAAAATTTCTCCGGCGTTTAAACAACTAGCCGAATCAGAATTTAAAAAAGAAAAGGCAAAAATGGATGACCGCGGGCAGGATGAGTTTAATGCTGCTTTCCCACAAGCAAATAAAGCGGTGGGAAAGGATTTAGATACAAAAATTGATAGCTGATTGCCTGCAGTCGACACTAAGCGGTCTATTGATGCGTCCTGTCAACGCGTCCGAATTTTCAGTATTTACTCGGTCATACAAGGTTTGAAGACGCCGGTGAAAAAAACCTTCGTAATTAGCATTCGGGTTTTCCATCATTGAGTCATCCGACACCAACCCCGTACAGCGTTCAATAATCAGCGCTAGACGTCGACATCTATGCCAGTAATTTCCATCGATCATCGTAATAGAGGTTTAACGATGACCTAAATGACTATGCATACGATTCATACCTGATCATCCACAGAAATCATTCGCGTTATTCCTCACATCGTCCTAAGCTGTATCTTCGTTTGATTTTGGGACAACGTTGGCACGAAGTTCAATCTCTCACTAATCAAATGGCGCGACAATTTACGGCAAGTAATTTCTAAAAATCTAAGCGTATCCGACCTGTCGATCTCATAACGTCAGGCTGATGCCGATCCTAGCTTCAATAGCCAACAGGAGACACCCATGGCCTATCAATTACGTCCTTTTGCGAAAGCAATATCTGCCTCAGTTTCGCTTTCAATCGCCGCCCTGCTGGCTCCGGCGGCACATGCAGAGAACGTCAAAATTGCGTTTATCGATGCTTTGTCGGGAACATTCGCACCTACGGGTCAGACTGCCTTGAAAAATTTTCAGATGGTGACTGAAGTTGCGAATAAGGAAAAATGGGCGGGACCGGCTAACACGATAGAAATGGTAGGCTTCGATGGGAAAGGTAGTCCACAAGAGTCGCTGACTCAACTGAAAATCGCGATTGATCAGGGCTATCATTACATCACTCAGGGCGGCGGATCAGGGGTGGCGCTGGCCTTGGTTGATGCCATCAACAAACATAATGAACGTAATCCGGGTAAAGAAATTGTGTATTTGGATTTTGCGGCGCTAGACCCAGACCTGACGAACAGCAAATGTAGTTTTTGGCATTTCCGCTTTGAGCCAAACTCTGACATGCGGATGGAAGCGCTGACGAGTTATTTAGCGAAAGACCCTAGTATTAAGAAAATTTATATCATCGGCCAAAACTACGCACTCGGGCACCAGGTCAGCCGCGCCGCCAAAGAATATCTGAAGCGTAAACGTCCTGATATTCAGATCGTCGGCGATGATTTGCACCCGATTGCTACCGTCAAAGATTTCTCTCCGTATGTCGCTAAAATCAAAGCCTCGGGTGCCGATGCGGTCATCACCGGCAACTGGGGCAATGATCTTGCGTTATTGATTAAAGCAGCAAAAGACGCTGATCTCAAAGCCAACTTTTATACCTACACCGCTTACACTACTGGTGTACCGACTGCAATGGGTGCTGCGGGTGTAGACCGGATTAAAAATGTTAGCAACTGGAATATCAATAATGAGGTGTTTGCCGGTAAAGATATGGCTGAAGCAGTTAAGAAGAAATACAATGAAGATTACTGGCTGATGTCTAGTCACAGCGCCATCACCATGTTAGCTAAGGCGATCAAAGATACCGGATCAACCGATCCGGTCAAAGTCGCTTTTGCGATGGAAGGCATGACGATCAAAAGCTATAACGGTAATGTAGAAATGCGTAAATCGGATCATCAGGCGCAGCAACCGATCTACATTACTAACTGGGTAAAAACGAACGGCAAGGATGTCAAATTTGATCAGGAAAATACTGGCTTTGGCTGGAAAACTGAGCAAAAAATTGATACCTTTGTGGCCTCGCAACCGACTTCATGTCAGATGAAGCGGCCTACCAGATAACCTCTTCAGCAACTAATGAAACGAGCACTACTATGATCAAAGTCCATCACCTGAATAACTCTCGCTCGCAGCGTATCTTATGGTTGTTAGAAGAACTGGGAGTCGATTACGACATCATCAACTATCAGCGCGATCCGGTGACACGGTTAGCACCTGCAGCGCTCAAAGCCATCCATCCTCTCGGTAAATCACCGGTCATTTCTGACGATGATTTAGTGGTAGCAGAGTCCGGTGCCATCATTGAATATCTGGTCAATAAATACGGCAATGGTCGTCTACGACCAAAGTCAGATACTGCGGCTTATATCAAATACTCTCAGTGGATGCATTTTGCTGAAGGTTCTGCGATGTTGCCGCTCTTGCTGGCTTTGTATGTTGGTCGTTTAGGTGAAGCTGGTGCACCATTGGGACCGCGGATCAGCAGCGAGATCGATAACCACATTAGCTACATCAGCGCGGAATTGGGTGACCAAGCATATTTGCTCGGAGATGAACTGAGTGCTGCCGATATTCAAATCAGTTTTGTTGTGGAAATTGCTGAAGCACGCAAGATGCTAGGCGCATATCCAAATCTGCAAGAGTATGCCAAACGGCTGCATGCCAATCCGGCATATATTCGTGCTTTAGAGCGTGGCGGTGCTTATACGCTGGGCGCCTGAATAGGAGTCTACATTTTTTAATTAAGCATAACGCCAGAGTTACTCTACTCTGGCGGTTTTATCTTTCGCTACCAGTCCAAACCTACCTCAAATCTAGCGCAAAAATTGTGTCACCGCTTGTGCAAATGCGTCTGGCTGTTCTATAGCACTCAGATGTGAAGCATTGTCTAAAATATGCAGTGAAGCGCCTGCTATCCCGTCTGCCAGAATCTGCGCCATTGCTACTGGCGTGCCTTGATCTGACACACCGGCGATCACCAGGCATGGCAAAGTAATTTGCGACAAGCGATCAGTGGTATCCACATTAGCAACTGCATCACAACATCGGATGTAAGCATCGCCATCTGTAGTAACTACCCGCTGACGGAAACGGGCAACCGTTGCAGGATGAGCAGCGCGAAAATCCTCGTGAAAATAGCGTGCCATCACGGCATCTGCAATCGCCTCTATACCCTGAGCACGTACCGTAGCAATACGTTGAGCCCAGACGTCGCGCGCGGCGGCAGTATATTGCGAGGTGGAATTAGCAATCACTAAGGCGCGTAGCAAACTGGGGTGCCGTAAAGCTAGCTCCTGCCCCACCATCCCGCCCATCGATAAACCGATCCACACCACCGGCCCAGTATCTAATTCGCGCAATAAGCTAGCGGCATCGTCGGCTAAATCAGCCATACTAAATTGCCCCAAGGGCGCGTCAGAACTGCCATGCCCACGATGGTCATAACAAATGACGCGGCAATCCGACGCAAGCACATTAGCGAGTTGATCCCACATCGTTAAGTCACAACCCAAGGCGTGACTTAGCACTATCGTATGACGGGGCACTTTACCATTACGTGCTTCTCGCACGCTGTAATGCAAGGCTGGCTTGCTATTAGTCCGCCCTTGCTTACCTGAGCCGGGATGACTGACTTCAAACGGTGAGAGCGGTTCTATTACGTAGCCTATCTCTGTACTGACTTCACGCAAAATCTTCAGTGCCAATGAGAAGCCGGTATTGGCTGCGGGTACGCCTGCATAGATCGCCGATTGCATTAGGACTTCTTTTAACTCATCTGGCGACAAGCGGTTGTCGGGCGCACCAAGCAAGGCGGCACGCAGATGTAACTCATACTCTTCCCAGCGACCAAGGGCAAGCGTCGTTGCCAGTACGATGACGCGGCGGGTTTTGTAATCCAGTCCGGGACGACCCCAAATATCATTCCAGGCAAAACGGCTAATTAACTGCTGAAATTCAGCGTTGAAGCTATTCGCATTATTGATAGAGCGATCAACCCAAGCATCGCCCAGAATAGTGCGTCGGTTTTGTAAACCGCGTTCAAGATCATGATTCAGTGGGTCGTAGCTCATCGTTTTTATGTGGGAAAAATAGTTAAAGTAAGTGGGCAGATGTACGCAAAATCAGCTACATCCGTGTTAATTATGATCATCAGCGTAAGGCCATCATTACTAAATATGCTTACTTGCTACGCCCTGCCGCAATGCCGCCAGTTGCGTACTTGCCAGCGCCGCGGCGCCTTCGGTTGCTACACGCGGATCAAACAGTTTTTGTAATATAGCCAGATCAATCACTTCGGATAAACGGGCATCGTTACGCACCACCTCTGTGACGACATCCAGCAAATGCATATGGTCGGCGACTGATTTTTGGGTCAGAGTTTCCATCAGGCTGTGTGCCTTTGGACGACCGATTACGCCCGCCAGATAAATAGAAATACTCTCGGCAAACACCAGTCCTTGTAGTGCATCGATATTCTCAAGCATGCGGGTACTATCGACTTGCAAACCCGCCATCGCCTCCGACAAGGCATTGACCGCGCCATGCGCACTCAGAAATAAGCTAGGCCATTCTGCTAATTCGGCCTGCCAGTTGCCCAAGCCACGTTCATGTTCTTGCCCCATATTCGCCAGTAGCGCGGCGGCGCGTTGTGGCGCTCTGGCTGCTGCAGCTAAGGCGATCATGCAAGACACAGGATTACGCTTATGCGGCATCGCCGATGAACCGCCACGACCTTTGCCCGAAGGCTCTGCCAGCTCTGCAATTTCGCCTTGCGCTAGCAGACTCAGATCGGTGGCAATTTTGCCCAGTGAGCCGACCAGCACGGCAACTTCCAGACCCAATCGCACCCATTCATCGCGCTGCGTATGCCAGGCTGCTGGCGGCAGGCTTAATCCCAAATCTACCGCCATACGCGCAGCAACCGCTGGCCCTTTTGCCCCCATCACCGCTAGCGTGCCGACTGCACCGCCGAGTTGCAAAGCCAAGGCGCGGGTGGCAGTCTGACGCAACTGCTCACGTGCGCGTACCAAGGGTGCAAGCCAGCTTATTAGTTTGAAGCCAAAACTGGTAACTTGCGCAGGCTGCATTAAAGTTCGTGCCAATATGGGCGTGTGCAAATGCTGCGCTGCCAGTTGTATCAAGCGTTGGATGAGTACTTGCAAGTCGCGCTCAATTAAGCTGATTGCCTGCCTGGTAGCTAACACCATGGCGGTATCAATCACGTCTTGGCTAGTGCTGCCCCAATGCACATGCGTGGCAGATTCTTCACTATAAAGCGCGACTGTTTTGGTCAGTTCTTTCACCAATGGTATTGCCAGACTACCTGCGCGCCGGCTGGCATTGACCATCACCGGGATATTGTAAAGCTGCGCATTGCAGACGCTGGCGATATCGCGTGCGGCGGTTTCTGGAATGATGCCCTCGGCTGCCTGAGCCTTGGCCAACGCAGCCTCAAACTGCAACATCGCCTGCACAATGGCAGCATCATCGAACACAGCAATCATGTCCGGCGTGGTCAAAAAATGTTCAAAAATCGATACGCTCATTGATCTCTACTTTGATTTATGACTGGCTAAATTGGTACGCTTAATTAGTACGCTCAATTGGTATGAGAGCCTGGTGCAAAACCAGATCGAAATTACTATACGGCTTGCGCAAAAATAGCATCAACGTAAGTCAGTTCCTAAGTTCAGATAAGTCAGCTTAAGTGCGAATCTGCTGATGCAGCATTAAAGTTAATTTAATATACTCCACCTATGTATATTTAAGTGTCCATATATTATCTGGACAATACGGAATATTTCTATAAAAACGTGGGGAGTATATTGGTTTTGTCAGTGAATTTTGCTATTAAATCATCGCCAGTAGATCGCCCGAAATCAGCCCGCAGCCCATCTCTGGTCAGCACACCAATACCAGCATCAATACCACTTACACATAGTCAAAAAAGACCGTCTCTTTATCTGTCTGCATCCAGATATCCCAACGGTAACTGCGCTCGGCCTGTTTGATCGCGATCAAAGTGATTCTACGCTCTGCTGGTACCTGCGTCAGAATCGGCGCATCAGCTAATCCAGCATCGTCCTCCAGGAACACCGCAGTAAATTGATGCTTGACCAAGCCACGCGCAAACACGGTCACAAACATGGCTGGCTGCCCGAGTTGCGCCGATTCTGTTGCCAGTGGCATCGATAGTGTAAATTGAAAACTACCGTCTTCAGCGCTGGGCACCCGCCGGAAACCCGGTATCGCATGCGCTGCTTCCACACTTGCGCTGCCGGGCAACCAAGCCTCGATCATCGCGTCATTCATTGGCGTGCCGTCACCGTCGTAAATCACGCCACTGATCGTGATGGTCGGTGCGCTACTGCTCATCTGTGCAGTTGCATCCACCGCCCAGCGCCATGCCTCATGCGAAAAAGGACCGATGGTTTGTGAAGTGGTCAGCAATACGCTCATGTCAGACGCTGTATTAGCCAACGCACCGCTTTGTTTTATCGTTGATGTCATATCGTTTCCTAGTCTGCCCAACCTGTTTACAAATCCATGGGCGTCGCATCGCGACCGCGCAAGACAATATCAAATTCATAGCCCAGCATTTTGTCATCCACCGTTTCGTCCATACTGAAACGGGCGATCAAACGCTGACGCGCTGCCAGATCGGGAATACTCTGAAAAATCGGGTCGTAGTCAAACAAAGGATCGCTAGGAAAATACATCTGCGTTACCAGACGTTGCGCATACACATTGCCGAAAAGCGAAAAGTGAATATGCGCAGGCCGCCAGGCTTTATGATGATTACCCCAAGGGTAAGGACCAGGCTTGATGGTCACAAAACGATAACGCCCGTCGTCATCCGTAAGCATCTTGCCGAAGCCATAAAAATTAGGATCAAGCGGCGCATCATGCTGATCACGTTTATGCCAGTAGCGTCCTGCTGCATTGCATTGCCATACTTCCAGCAAAGAATTGCGTACTGGCTTGCCATCTTCATCCAAAACGCGACCAGTGATCACAATTTTTTCGCCCAAGGGCTGGCTTTGACCATGCGCAGTCAGATCCATATCATTTGGCAAAATCAAGCTAGGGCTTACGGTGATATTGGTCTCTACAGGTTCCGCAGCGACGATACGCAATGCCGCTTGCGTTGGGCCACGTTTGATCGTGGATTTATATGAGGGATAAATGAGGGTTGGGTACAGTCCCGCCTCTACGGAATCAAACTTCACAGCGTGCTCCTATGTTTTGTCTGGCTTAAGTGCTTAAGTGCCTGGATGTCTATGCATCATCGATTGTTGATCGCTCTGACTAGGTTGGCAGAGCAGAAGATCATGCAGAAAGATAGATCGTGACGGAATAAAGATCAAGTCGGACGATTCCAAAAAAGACGCAATCTCGTAAATATGTGCGATGTACGCACGACTCATTATTTTCATCAAGAATACATGCGGTGTTCCATCTGATTTGCATCAGAAAAACACAAACTTCAGCCACCATTTTTTAGATATCGCTCATGCACTCGTTCCTACTTTTTGTTTAAACTCTTTGGGAGACAATCCCACTTGCCGTTTAAAAAATCGAGTGAAATAAGACGGGTCCGAAAACCCCAGCGTATACGACAACACACTAATACTCATCGATGTGTAGACCAGATTACGCTTGGCTTCTAATGTTAGGCGCTCATGAATTAAACCCAGCGCCGATTGCCCGACCGTCTGGCGACATAAGGCATTTAAATGGGCTGCCGTAATACCAAGCTGATCGGCATAATAAGAAACTGCTTGATGCGTCGTGTAGTGCAACTCAATCAATTCAGAAAAACGTGGAAAATGCGTTCCTCGCCGGGTAGAGGTCTGGCTTAATACCGCGGCACTGAGCTTGTTTTGGAGGCGATCTTTTTGCAGCGCATTTGCTGGTGTTAAAGCTACCGTTTCGCTGCGAGTCAGCCAGATCAGGATACTCGCCAGCAGCGACTCAATCAATTGGGCGCGATGCGGCAATCTGCCGCGATACTCATTGTCCAGCATCGTGAACGCAGCCTGAATATACCGACTCTCTTCATCGTTTTTTAATGCATGAATGTTGGCGACTGTTAACGCGCTGATGTTGTTGATGCTAGTTATTGTGTCGCTAGCGTGCAGTCGTGATTCGCCCATCGATTGCGGCATTTTTTGCATCCGTTTCTGCATTAGTTGCGGCCTCAGTTGCTGCATCAAATTTTGTATCAGCGGATAAGCAATCGTGACCACATGCCCGATGGCATCGCGTTTGAATTTAAAACCATGCACGCACATCTGCGGCAGCATCAAAATCTGCCCCGCCTTCATTTCATATTGAAGATCATCCAGTTGAATTTTTGCACTGCCCGCTACCAGATATAAAATCTGGAATAAGCCATTATGCTGATGTGTTGCAATATGCCAATTGTGCAAGCGGCTACGTGCTGCAATTGACTCGCAGTGCACCATATCGGCCATTGGCCATGGATCGCTTTCGCCATATAACTTGTAGATAGGGATGCTTTTTTGTTCTGTCATACAACGCTCAAGATAGTTCAGAAGAAAAATTTCAAATGGTACCTAATCTGCCAAAAGTACCATTTATAAATAAATAAATCCATTTCAAATAATCCGTTACAGGAACATCATAGTAAAAAAATGGCGACGTAATTCCATGCAATGACGCCATGATGAATAACAACGGAGACCATTAAAATGAAAACCCAAGTCGCAATTATTGGCGCTGGTCCATCGGGACTATTGCTCGGTCAGCTATTGCAATTACAAGGTATAGACACGGTGATTTTGGAAGCGAAATCGCCAGAGTACGTGTTGCAAAGAATCCGCGCAGGTGTGCTGGAACAAGGTACGACTGATCTGATCCGGGAAGCAAAAGCAGGTGCCCGTATGGATAAAGAAGGTCAGATTCATGAGGGATTTACGCTGGCGTTTAACGGACGCAATGAACACATCGATCTGAAATCCTTAACCAATGGCAAAACCGTGATGGTGTATGGCCAGACAGAAGTAACGCGGGACCTGATGCAGGCACGGTCAGATGCAGGGGCACTGAGTATTTACGAAGCCAGCGATGTGCAGTTACATGATTTTTATACCGATAAGCCACGCGTCACATTTACCAAAGACGGAGAACACATCGAACTAAGCTGCGGCTATATTGCAGGCTGCGATGGCTTCCATGGCGTATCGCGCAAATCTGTTCCAGTGGATGCAATCAAAACCTTTGAACGCATCTACCCTTTTGGCTGGCTGGGTATTTTATCTGCCACACCACCAGTTGCTAATGAATTAATTTACGCCAACCATGAACGCGGCTTTGCCTTGTGCAGCATGCGTTCCGCCGTATTAAGCCGCTACTACGTGCAATGCCCGCTGGATGACAAAGTAGAGGACTGGTCGGATCAGCGATTTTGGGATGAGTTAAAAACTCGCTTACCTGCCCATGTCGCAACAGATCTGGTGACTGGCGATTCGATCGAAAAAAGTATCGCGCCGCTGCGCAGTTTTGTCGCCGAGCCAATGACTTTCGGACGCTTGTTTTTAGTCGGTGACGCTGCTCATATTGTTCCGCCAACGGGCGCAAAAGGACTTAATCTGGCCGCCAGCGATGTGTACACTTTGTACCACTGCCTGCGTAAAACATATCACGACGGTCGGGTCGATATCCTTGGAAAATACTCAGAACTCTGCCTGCGTCGCATCTGGAAAGCCGAGCGCTTTTCCTGGTGGATGACGTCGGTGCTGCATAAGTTCTCCGATGACCCTTTTGCACAGAAAATGCAATCGGCAGAGCTGGAGTATTACACCAGTTCATTAGCAGGGCGCACCACGATCGCAGAAAATTATGTTGGCCTGCCCTATGAGAAAGTACTTTGAGAAAGCACTTTGAACAACTGCTATGAGTAAGTAGTACTGGCAAGCGGTCTAACGTAGCTCAACATCAAGAGACACTAACCGGAATACAAGCTAAAAGATAAGTCGAGATATAAGCCAAGATATTCAAATTTTGAATAGTCGATATGGCGAAATGAAATTAGCGTTATAACTGGCTCCGCGATATGCTGCACTGCATCATTACTGCAAACCAACGGAGCCCGTTATGTCTATCATTGAATACTTGCCAATCGCTTTCGTCATCGCCGCATTTGCATTGCGGTTATATGTTTCTTCTCAAGATGCGTTTGCGAAGGCATTGAATTCTGTTGCAGACAAATCTGTTGCAGACAAATCTGTTGCAGACAAATCTGTTGCAGACAAATCTGTAGCAGAACAATTTAGCCGGAGATTGCCACCTCCTGGTCTAGAAATTGCAACTAAATCACAGACAAACAGCTCTGTCACAGGCAGCGGCAAAAATACCAGACATTTGATGGCAGTTCCTCAATAAGCCATCTGCTCGTCGCGGTAAGGAAATTGATCTTGATTCATAGCTAGTGCGAATCAGCTGTCAAATTTAACTATTTTAAAAATGCCAAATTGTGAAAACAGTTTGGCATTTTTATTTGCAACCGACATTCATGCTTGCATAGGTTTTGGACCCAAATTGCCGTTTTTTATCGCGAGCAATACAGCGGCGATAAAACCCAAAGGTACGGCTAACACATTCAGCACTGTCCAAACCGGTGTCACCAGCGATGCGGCAAGAAGTTCTACTACTGAGCTTAAATTTGGCTCTGGCAAAACGATAAAAATAAACTTTGCTTGCCAATATAGCCAGCCAAAAAGAATACCGCCAAAACACCATTTCGCGACGTCACGTACCGGAGATAGCGTACGAAGTGTGATCCAAGACCAGATTGCAGAAAGAAGGAAGCATGGGAAAGCAAACGTCGTGGCCTCAAGTACGAACAATGCCAACACCTTATGCTGACTTCCAAAAAAATCAAAATAGCCGTTGGGAATCTGGATAGCAGATAGCATGCCGCCCAAATAGACGAAAACGTTATACAAAAACAAACCAGAAAAAAAGGCTGTGACTACGCGCACTTTACTCATGATGCTCTCCAAGTTTCAGGTGAATTTCATCTCGACAGCAGGTCAGTACAAGCTTCTAACAGATAAAACAATTCTTTACGATAATTTACGTAAATTTAAGAAAATAACTCGCCGTAGACAACGCAAATACCAACTTTACTTCTCTGCGGCGGGTGTTTCTGTTTATCGTAAAACCTATAGGTTAGAAACCTAATCTAGTACTTAAAACAAGGCTACGCTAGCGAAATAGCTAGTCATTTTCATATCCGATTCATAATCTTGGTTGCGGATTATGAATTACTTATGGATTACTCAAACGTCGGCCAAAACTAACAGCGTAAGCCGCAGGTCTTGCCAACAAAATCGGATCATCAGATGGTGCAATCCCATCCAGTAAAGTGAGTGGATTGAACATCGTGCCTTTTTCAAATTTGCTTCCATCTGCGTGTACCGAACGCAAAGTCAGCGTACCTAACTCGACGATTTTTCTGGTGTCTGGCCAGACTTGAGTACCGTCATTAATGGCATCATCTTTTTCTGCCAGCTGAACAGAAATACGGAACTTGACTGGCTCTTTTTTTAACCTGACTGGCAGCTCATCCATCAAGTAATTTGGTGTCGCTTTTTCTGTCTCTTCCGCACTCAAAAATTGTTGCCCTGCAAGTGGTTCTATTCGGTAACGACCGAAATGACTTTCCCCTTTTGCATTGGTAAATTTAAATGCATTGACACCGTAAAAAGCCTGGGTCGCAAAGCTGACCGGAGCGGGCTTAGGCATGGTGACAAACTTAAGCGTTGCAGGGTGTGTTGCCAAGAAATTTTCTACTAGCGTTGGCTTGGCAACACCGGGTCCGCTGGCCTCTATCGCCTTAAGGAAAGTCAAAAAATCCTCCGGCGTACCGACAGGAAAACCATTAGTAGAAATCACCACCATATCTGTGCTGACACCCTTGGGCAAATCAAACCGGATTGCCATACCTTTAGGGAAGCCGTTGCCATTGGCATCCGGAATATTTGGTACGCCAGACGCATTAGAAAAACGCACTGTGACTTTGCTGGCGGTGCGTTGTAAGTGCGCCGCTTTGGTGATGCTGGCGGCGCTTGGCGCTGGCACAAATTCACCAATAGTGACAATCCCTTTTGCATGGTTGGCGCGATAACCCGCATGCGGACCTCCTGCCAGCTTGGTTAGAGAATCGACGATTTGTTCTGTTACCGGTTTATTTGAGGATGCATCAGGTGCGGCGGCTGTTTGTGCGTTCGCGCTGGTGTAACTGCTTAACGTAGTCAGTGCTATTACAGCAAGCGTCATTGCGGTGATAGAAAATGAAGTCGATCTCAATAATGCTGGCATGATTTTTCCTTTTCTTGATTAATGAAAGTGGGTATAAATTTGGCTGGCGGGAACGGCAAGTATGGAGTTAAAAATTGGGCACAAAACTTCTGTGTGGAGCTTGAGATTTAATGTTCGCATTATTTTGGACTAGATTCCAGAATTGCGCTGAGCAGCTAAAAGTCGTGCGTCCAATGCACTTTGCAATATCACTTTATAATTTGCGCGATACTCAAATAAGCTTGTCAGCATCAATGGCGATGCGAACGGAAATTTACCTAACTCCGCTGATGAGTTACATCAACATCCTGCACTGCAAACTATCTAGACGGAGTCACTCCATGTCCCAACTTTTTTCCGCTTTTTCTGTCGGTTCCTTAACATTAAAAAATCGTATCGTGATTGCACCGATGTGCCAATACTCAGCGAAGAATGGTGACGCCACCGACTGGCATATGATCCATTTGGGTAGCATGGCTTTATCTGGTGCAGGCTTGCTGATTATCGAAGCGACGGCAGTCGAACCCGAAGGTCGCATTACGCCAGAAGATTTGGGTTTGTGGTCCGATAGCAATGAGGCAGCGCTGAAAAAAGTGATTCATGCCATTCGTACCTATTCCAATATGCCGGTAGCGATCCAGCTCGCGCACGCAGGTCGCAAAGCCTCTAGTCATACACCGTGGGATGGTGGCCAGTTGATATCCGAGGCGGACGGTGGCTGGGCGACTTTTGCACCGTCGGCAATCCCGCAAAATGTAGGAGAAGCATTGCCAATTGCGCTAGATAAAGCAGGCATGCAACGTATCATCCAAAATTTTGTTGCCGCCGCCAAGCGCTCACACAATCTGGGGCTGGATGCAATTGAGGTGCATGCGGCACATGGCTATTTGCTGCACGAATTTTTATCGCCTGTTGCTAACCATCGTACTGACGAATACGGTGGCACGCTAGAAAACAGAATGCGTTTCCCGCTGGAAGTGTTTGCAGCCATTCGCGCAGCGGTGCCAGCGAGCATGCCAGTTGGGATCAGAATCTCCGGCACAGATTGGCTTGAAGGCGGTTGGGATATCGATCAGAGCGTGGTGTTTGGCAATGCGCTGAAAAAGCTGGGATGCGACTTTGTACATGTCTCCAGCGGAGGTATCTCACCATTACAAAAAATCCCGCTGGGTGACAATTACCAAGTACCGATGGCAGAAAAAATGCGCAAAGAAACCGGCCTGCCTACCATCGCAGTCGGCCTGATTACTGACGCAAAAAATGCCGAAGCGATTGTAGCCGAAGGTCAGGCAGACATGGTGGCATTAGCACGCGGCATGCTGTTTGACCCACACTGGCCTTGGCATGCTGCAGCAGAATTAGGCGCCCAAGTAGAAGCGCCAAAACAATACTGGCGCTCACAACCAAGGGGGCTGAATAGCTTGTTTGGCGATGTCAAAATTGGATCGCGTTAACAGTTTAGAATAGCTAGGAACAGCTAGTAACACCGCAAAAAATATCTCCTGCGTTACGCAAGAATTTAGTATTACTTTCCTCTCCCGCTAGCGGGAGAGGAAGCGTGAAGCTAGCAAAGTACAGGCTTAACGACTAACAAAAACTGCCTGCAAGACAGCAAGAATCAATATACTCCCCCTTGAATATCCAAAAAAACCCTGATTACCCAATGATTCTCTGGACGATTAAAAATACCCTACCAGAGTATTCATATCAAGTTATGCTTAACTCCAGCTCAAATCCACCCGACTCAAAGGCAATTGACGTACTCGCTTGCCAGTAGCGGCAAAAATTGCATTGCACACTGCCGGAGCTAATGGTGGAAAAGCGGGCTCACCTAAACCGGTGACTGGGAAGTCGGTTTTTAAAAAATGAACCTCAATTTTTGGCGGCGTTGTGGCGATCCTTAGTAAGGGATATTCGTGGAAATTGCTTTGTACAATGCGACCTTTTTCGATGTTCAGTTCGGGATACATCAGCGTGCTCAAACCGTCAATCACTGAGCCTTGTACCTGACTTTCTGCACCGCTCAGGTTGACGATTTGTGCACCAATATCTGACACGACAACAACCCGGTCAACTTTCAATTCGCCTTGTTTTGATACCGTTACTTCAGCAACTTCTGCGATGTAACCGCGATGGCTGAAGTGGAAGGCGATGCCCTGCCCCTGACCACGTGCAAAGGTTTTTTTGCCCCAGCCGGATTTGTCCGCGACTTCTTGCAGCACGCGCTTCATGCGTCCTACGTTATACGGCTGACCGCGCTCGCCAGTACCGGGGACAATTTCTTTATCTCCCAAAATCTCTAAACGAAACGCGACCGGATCACGGCCAGCAGCATGCGCCAGCTCGTCAATAAAACTGTGGAAAACCCAGGCAAACACATTGCTGCCGGGTGCGCGCCACGGTCCCATGGGAATACCGCATTCAATCGCGGTTTGTTCCAAAAGACAGTTTTCTACCCAGCGCCCGGGGAACTCATCACCGCTCAAACTACCACCGCTACCAGGTTGCAATACGCTGGCACCGTCCCGAGTGACACGATTGGCAAAAGTCACAAAGTGATTGTGCCAGGCGACCAGCTTGCCTTTTGCATCCAGCCCACCACGTAAAAAATGGAAACCGCCAGCGCGAAAATGATCATGCTGCAAATCATCCTCACGCGACCAGGTCAGTTTGACCGGGGCTCGCACTTTGAGTGCAATCGCAGCGGCTTCGACCACATAGTCCGAACTCAGGCGACGTCCAAACCCACCGCCACTGCGGGTGAGGTGTAAGCTAATTTTTTCTTTGGGAATATTCAGCGTAGTCGCCACCAAATTTTGGCCCGATGCCGGATTTTGGGTCGGCGCCCATAATTCCAAACTACCGTCAGCAGGCTTAAACCACGCAGTGCAATTTTGCGGCTCCATGCTGGCATGCGAGATAAACGGGTATTGATACGCTGCTTCCACCGTTTTCGCCGCCACTTTTAAGGCTGCAGGTGTATCGCCGTCTTTGCGTAGAGTGCTTGCGCCAGCTTGCTTAGAGAGTGTTTTGGATTCGGCGACAAAACCGTCCCAACTTTGGCTGGCGAACTTACCTTCATCCCACACCACTTTTAGCTGCTTGCGTGCGCTGAACGCAGCCCAGGTGGATGTCGCAATAATCGCAACGCCAGGTAACAAGGCGTTGACGCTGCCGCTGCCTTCCACCACAAACACATCGCGGATACCGGGCAATAATTTGACAGCATCCAGATTGGCGCTGACGACTTTGCCACCAAACACGGGACACTTTACAAACACGGCGTACACCATGCCAGGCAACTTGACATCAATCCCGAACAAAGGCTTGCCGCTGACCACGGCACCGTTATCGACACCGCCAATCCGGGTGCCTAATAATTTAAATTTTGCCGGGTCTTTTAAAACCACTTGCTTCGCATCGGGTACTGGCAGCGTGGCGGCCTTCGCCACCAGTGCGCCATAGCCAAGCTGGCGTTTGCTGGGACCATGCGTGACCATACTATTTTCCGCCGTGCATTCACTGGCAGGTACGCCCCAGGTCAGCGCCGCGGCGGACACCAGCATGGTGCGAGCGGTCGCACCTAACCGATGGAATTCCGTGTAATTAGTCGGAGTGGAGGTAGAACCACCTGCACCTTGACTGCCATACGCCGGGTTCAGATCGCCCTGCACAATGCGCACATCTTTCCAATTCACTTCCAACTCTTCAGCGATTACCATCGGTAAGGAAGTCTTAATCCCCTGACCGATCTCCGGCTGTTTAGAAATCAATGTCACCACACCATCGGGCGCGATGCGGATGAATGCATTAGGGACAAAATCCGCCGCTGAATCTGCCGATGCGAGTGCATCAGGCTTGGCAACTTTGCCTTCTGCGCTGTTGGACTGATTCCAGTAAAACCCCAGCATCAGACCGCCGCTGGCGATCATGGAATTACGTAAAAACCGACGACGTCCGTTCAGTTCCAGATCGTCTGGGTTGGCAGTATTTGTGATTGGCTGTGATGTCGCGGTTTTCATTTGCTGACTTTCTCTTTTTTGGCCACTGATGCAGTAGAAGAGTTAGCAGATATCTCTGCCGCGCGGTGAATGCCCGCTCTGATTCTGACGTAGGTAGCGCAGCGACATAAATTGCCTGTCATCGCACTATCAATGTCTGCATCGCTAGGTTGCGGATGCTGTTTCAGCAAGGCCGCAGCGGTCATGATTTGTCCCGCCTGACAGTAACCACATTGCGGCACATCCAGCTCTTGCCATGCCTGCTGTAAAGGGTGCATGGCTTTGGCATCCAAGCCTTCGATCGTGGTGACTTTTTTATGTCCTAGCGTCGACACCGGTGTCACACAAGATCGTGTCGGCACGCCGTCAATATGTACCGTACACGCGCCGCATAGTCCCATGCCGCAACCATATTTGGTGCCCGGCAAATCCAGACTATCGCGTAAAGCCCATAATAAGGGTGTGTCAGGTTCCAGCTCGACAGGTCGGGCTTGGCCGTTGATGTTCAGGGTATATTTGCTCATGGCAGTGGCGGCTTGAGGAGGGAAATAGGTATCCTAACGCAATCTATCTTTTATTTCTGCGGCACTCCATACCAGCGATACAATCGGTTACATTGGCAACCGGCTTACTCATCACTTCCTCAGAATAGTGATATATCTGAGAACCTTAATTCTTTGTGGTGACGGCTAGGCAATCAAGCTATTCTCACGATTTTTAACTGCGTAACAACTAAACATACGCTACTAACCGTGTTCTCACTTGAAGAACTAAATCTACAATATGTTGAAAAAAAATAGCAAACGGGTGGTGCTTGTCATTCTTATTTTGTTCGGGGTTTTGTGGGTTTATAACGCCGAAAAGGAAAAACAAGCTGAACAAAAACGCGTAGCTTATTTGGAAGATCAAAAAAGAAAAGCTGCATATCAAAAAGTTTCATATGATCCTAAGACTTGCAGCGGAGGTGGCGATGGAAAAATTTATCTGGCGTTTGATCGCACTGTTTTAGGAATCAAAATAGAGGATCTTTTTAGTTTTCAATTCATACATTTAATACAAAAAGAAAATGCCGCTGACTTACCTGTTCCGCCCAACCCGAGCGAACCAGAAGGGTGTTTTGATTTCCCCATCCAAATTTCCTCTGTAGGTGTTTCCGGGCTTGGAGGGTTGTACCAAGATGTTGATAATTCTTACGCGCTTAACTATGAGCGGGAGCTAGAAAAGATAGTAACTAATAAACGCGGGGGAGAGTCGATTTGCGGACGAGAAACAAAAGACTTTTTAGTTTGCCACGTTTTTGACCTTTCTCCACGGCGTGCATTAATAACAGGAATTTATAAGGCCGATGAGGCTATCTATACAACACCAGATGGACATCCTTTTATACTTTATTGTGATTATGTACCTGCTGATACTTGTCATCTAAATTATCTGATCCATGATGGAATCCGTCTTCGCACAGATACAAATATACGCATAAATCCGGAATTATGTAGCAACCGCACAAAGCTTTTCCTGAGTTAAAAACCTACAATCGCTCTAGTAAATCATCATTTTCTAGGAGCGTCAAATGGCAGAATCAATGGTTGTATCCGGGCTAGTCTCCAAGCGGGCCGAAGTCGCTGGACAAATCGCCTCATTCAAAACAGAAATCATCCGGTTGCAAGGCGCATTATCGCACCTCGATGGCAGCATCAAGCTATTCGCGCCAGAATTTGACCTGCGCACCGTCAAAGCCAAGCGCACGAACAAGCGCAATCAGTATTTCGCGAAGGGAGAAGCGCAGCGTATGGTGCTAGACGCCATGCGCGAAGCTGGCAAGCCGTTGAATAGCCGTGAAATCACCGACCGCCTACTCAAACGCAAAGGTATTGCATCCAGTGCAGAGTTAATCGCACGAATTCAAAAGAACGTCATCGCCGTACTGCATCGCCAGGACGGTCAATTGCTTGAACAGGTAGAGGCCAATGACGAACACGGCGCGATGAAATGGGTGATTATCTGAACCGGTTGATTCAAGCCGCCAACAGTTCGGCTACGCGCTTATTGCCCTGCCAATATCCGCACCAGTCCCGGCTGGTCGGTGTCGCAGCACACTTCGTGCAAATGTCATCGAAAATATCGCCATTACTCATGCGGCGAGTGTCTTCGCGGTACGCCGCCTCATTCGCATAGTTGTTCAGGTACAGATTACCGAACTTGTGGCATTGACCGTACTGCATGCGGCGGAAACGCGAGAAATAAGATTCTGCCAGATTGTTCGTGGTTCCGGCATCGCTACGGTATTCAACGGCATGGTTGACACGGCGCGTATCAAATTTAGCATGCAGGCCATCGTAGGCCGTGGATTCATCTGCGCAAATCACAGAACCCTTCTGTACATACAAATCAGCCAGCTTACCGACATCAGCTTGGTTCTCTGCCTTAATCACAAATGAAATGGTTTTGTTTGCGCCCTGGATCGTATCGCCAATGATGCTGACCTTCTGACGCATCACGAACACACAGCGCTTGTCGGGCTTTTGATTCTCGACCAGGCGGCGATCAACTCGATCTTCCTTCTTATTCTTTGGGCGAACATGCCCGTTGACGTAGGCACCGTCCATGTGGATCTCGCCTGTGAGTGGCGAAGTGTCGCGCTGTTCCATCAAGGACTCACGGATTTTATGGGTCAGCACGAAGGCAGTTTTGTATTGCACATCTAAATCTCTTCCCATTTGCAAAGCTGAAATACCTTTGACCGCATTGGTGTAGATTGCAATCGCCGCCAGGTACATCTTGAGTGGCAACTTGTGAAATGCAAAGATCGTGCCGCTGGTCACGCTAAATGTGTGATTGCAGTCCACACAACGCCACTGGCGGCGGGTGGCGATGAAATAGTGTTCATGGACGACACCGCAGGCAGGGCAAGTGACGGCTTTGCTGTCGCCCCAGCGCAATTTCTTAAATACCTTAAATGTCTGCTCGTCGTTCATCTCGAAGACGCGGCGTACCGACAGGGTGCGGGCTTTTGCTGAAAGAAGAAAATGTTGGGTCATAAACATCATCCATAGTGATTAACATACTGTATATGATGATCTATTTGATTTATTTTGTCAATACAAATCTATCGTGTATGATGATATAAATCATTAAATATGGGAAACTACGATGGAGCAGGATTGGGAAAGCCGAGTGAAGGGTCTGCTCAAGGCAGAACTCAAACGCCGTGAAGTGACATATCAGGAGCTGACTGACAAATTGGCTGAGATAGGCGTTGCAGAAACGCCGGAGAACATCGCAAATAAGATCAGTCGCGGTAAATTTTCTGCGGTATTTTTAATTCAGTGCCTTGATGTCTTGGGGTGCAATACTATCCGGCTTAACGACTAAACAGCGTGCTGATTTACTCATATATAAATAAAATCGCATCTAAGTGAAATAAAACTTGAAAAGTGAAAATGCCGAAAAATAATTTGAAAGCCAAGCCAAGCCAAGCCAAGCCAAGCCAAGCCAAGCCAAGCCAAGCCAAGCCAAGCCAAGCCAAGCCGAAAAACAATCTCAATCTGATTGAAGAACTGCTTGAGGTTTTATTGCCTGATGATCGTTTAGTTTCTGAAGGACGACTCAGTAAAAATAAAATCACAGAGCTTGCTCTGAATCTTGATCCCCTACTCCTAAAACTATTGCTCGATAGTGAAAACCTGAGGCACCACTTTTTTTCAGTTGTCGGCGACATTTTTGTTTTTGACAAAATTAAATTTCAGCGGTTAGTCAGCAACAAACAATTTTTACCAGATAGCTATACCGCATTCAAAAATAAAATTGGTTTGGTTTCTGACGACGAATACCTAAGCAATTCGAAAGAGGTTGTTCTTGCTTGGCCTTATAAGGATTGCGTGCTTGAAGGTGGACAAGACAAAGATGATTCCAAAAGAAATGAAGTCTTCTGGAATGAGGTGCTTGCACCTGATCAGATAGACAGACTTCTTTCGCCCAAAGCTCTCTTAAATTGGAAGCGATACAGCGAAGATGGTGAAGTATCAGTAGGCAGTATCTCAGGCGAAGACAACTTGCTAATCAAAGGTAACAACCTACTGGCTCTCCATACAATCAAGAAAACGCATGAGGGGAAAGTAAAATTAATTTATATCGATCCCCCATACAACACAGATACAGATAGCTTCAAGTATAACGACAGCTTTAATCATTCAACATGGCTGACGTTTATGAAAAACCGCCTAGAAATTGCAAAGCATTTATTGCGTATGGACGGGCTTATTTTTGTTCAGATTGATGACACAGAGGCTCCGTACCTGAAGGTTTTATGTGACGAGGTTTTCGGCAAGGAAAATGCGATTATCAACATGTATGTTCAAGTGCGTTTTGAAGGCAAAACTCTTGTCGAAGATATGAATTTTCAAAAACTTATTGAGACAACACTTGTGTACGGGCGTTCCGCGCTGAGCACACTCAATAAGCAGCAGGAAGAATATTCCAAGGCTGATTTTTGTTGGGAGATTGTGGAGACAGGCAAGCCTAAAGAGATTGAACTTGGCGGACGGAAGGTTCATGTCTTTAAGCAGGGGACATATGAAATTCATAAAGCACTCGCCTCCGAAGATGGTTTAAAAGAGATCTGGGCAAGCGGCAAAATTCTTGATGGTAATAGCTCAGGACGTTTCTTTCGTGATTACCTTGAGGGCCGATCCGAAATGGATGGTCTCGGATCGCTCTATAAAGTACCAGGAATTGGAGACGATGGATTGTCCCATCGATACTTCACAGGTCCGAAACGCCCGAATGCGACGAAGGGGAAATATTATCAAGGTATGCCAAAACATAGACGAGGTGACGGCGGAAGCAAAACAAAATTTCTGCCGATTCCTAATTTTTATCAGATGGCCGAAAGTTTTGGCAACTGTCGTCATGAAGGCGGTGTCGATTTCCGAAATGGCAAGAAGCCTGAAGTGTGGCTTTCAAAAATACTGGAACTGGCAACCCGGCCAAATGATCTTGTGGTTGATTTTTTTGTGGGATCTGGTTCCACATGTGCGGTTGCTCACAAAATGGGGCGGCGATATATCGGTATCGAGCAAATGGATTACATCGACACCATTACCAAGAAACGCTTAATGAATGTAGTGGATGGGGACAATACCGGTATTTCAAAGTTAGTTGAGTGGCAGGGCGGAGGTGAATTTCTTTATTGCGAACTTGCCAAAGCCAATCAGACTTATGTGGAAAGCGTGCAAGCTGCCGACACTGACGACGAACTTATCGCAATATGGCTAGACATGCAGGACAAGGCCTTCTTGTCTTACAAAGTAAACGTCAAATTGATCGACGACAAAAAAGATGACTTTCAAGCCCTGTCCATAAGACACAAAAAGCAATTTCTCATGGATGTAATGGACAAAAATCTACTATACGTTCCCCTCAGTGAAATTGATGATAAATCCTACGGAATCAGCAAGTCGGATAAAGCGTTCAACAGTCAGTTCTTCAAGTTGGGGAAAGCATGACCATTGAACTTTACCAGATGCTCACTGAGGAACTTGGGAAACGATATATTGAGAATACCCAGTTGCCCGCATCTATCACTAGCAACCTGAATCCTGCATTCCCGGTACGCCCATACCAAGAAAAAGCTTTCAAGTTTTTCGTGAACTACTGGCAGGAAGCCTTCGATGGAAAGCCACGGCAGAACCATCAATTGTTGTTGCACATGGCGACTGGCAGCGGCAAGACATTGATGATGGCGGGGCTGATTTCCTACCTTTATGAAAAGGGATACAGGAATTTTCTGTTCTTCGTCAACAACAGCAACATCATAGAAAAAACAAAAGACAATTTTCTCAATACCCAATCAAAAAAATATCTGTTTGACGACACTATTAGTTTTGGTGACAAGCGGGTTGATATTCGAGAAGTGCAAAACTTCCAATCCGTAAACACGGATGACATCAACATCGTATTCTCAACCATACAAGGTCTGCACCTGTCTTTGAATGTTCCGAGAGAGAACAGCATCACTTATGACGATTTCGAAGATCAAAAAATCGTGCTGATTTCTGACGAGGCACACCACATCAATGCCGATACCAAGAAGGGGAAAGAAACCGATCAAGACGTATTGTTTGAGGTGATGTCATGGGAAGGCACCGTTGAACGAATTTTTCGTGCTAACCCACAGAATGTCTTGTTGGAGTTCACTGCAACCGTGGATTTTAGCGATGAAAATCTGAGTGCGAAATACAAACCTAAATTACTTTTTCATTACCCACTCAAAAACTTTCGAAAAGACGGCTATTCCAAGGAAGTTAAAGTATTGCAGGCAGACCTGCCGCCGTTTGATCGTGCGATTCAAGCAGTTCTGCTCAGTCAGTATCGCAGAAAGATTTTTGAAAAAAACAAGCAGCACATCAAACCAGTGATTCTCTTTAAGTCGAAGACCATCAACCTCAGTAAGGCTTTCTTTGAAGAGTTCAAGGATGGTATCAAGAAGCTTAAACCGGCGACGCTTGCGGCCATCAAAAAACGAAGCAGTGAGCCAACGATCCTTAAAATATTTGACTACCTTGATGCCAACAACATCAGCTTGATAAACCTGATTGCAGAATTGCAAGAGGATTTCTCTGATGAGAAACTTATATCAGTCAACAGCAAAGAAGAAAGCGAAGCCAAGCAAATCGCAGTGAACTCCCTGGAAAGCAATGAGTATCGTGCCGTCTTTGCCGTAGACAAGCTTAACGAAGGATGGGATGTCCTCAACCTCTTCGACATCGTAAGGCTCTACGATACTCGGGATAGCAAAGATGGAAAAGTCGGCAAGACAACCATGAGCGAAGCTCAGTTGATCGGACGTGGCGCGCGATACTGCCCCTTCCAACTTTCCTCAGAACAGCCATTGTATGAACGGAAATTCGATTCAGACTTAGAGAATGAACTTCGAATTTGTGAAGAGCTTTTCTATCATAGTGCTTACAACCCAAAGTACATTCAGGAACTCAATACAGCACTTCAAGAAATCGGCATGAAGGCGAAGGAAACTAGAGAGCGAAAAGTCCGTTTAAAAAAGTCTTTCTTGAATACCTCACTATACAAAGCTGGACATATTTTTTTGAATGAACGGATTAAATACAACCGGGAAGACATCAAAGGACTTGATAGCAGCATCATAAAACAGACGCATAAAATTTCTCTACGTACTGGCTACACTAAAAGCACTGTTGCCTTTGAAATCCAAGGTGGAGACAAGGGTGCCGATAAAACGAGCAGGGATTATCACATTGCAGATTTTGGAGAAACGATTGTTCGTAAGGCGATACAACGATTGGAGTTCTACGAATTTTCTAACCTCAAGCAATATTTACCGAATCTGAAATCTATCCGTGAATTCATCACGTCAGAACACTACCTTGGGCAAGTCAAGGTAGAAGTGTCGGGCTTAGCAGAGCAAGTAGAAAATCTCAGCCCGGATGAAAAACTGGACTCAACAATACAGATATTGACCTCAATCGCTGATGTAATTGCATCTGATAAAGTGGAATACAAAGGCAGTAAGAAATTTACTCCCCAAATGATGCGATCCGTCTTCACTGATAAGACATTGAATTTCATGCTTGATGATGGCGGAGACAAGGAATTTGGTCGCTCAATGAACGATGCCGCTGAAACTGCATATCACCTCGATCTTACTACCAGAGCATGGTTTGCTTTTGATGATTGTTTCGGCACATCCGAAGAGAAGCTACTGATTCAATACATTGACAAGCGCTACAAGGAGCTTAAAAGAAAATATTCTGAGGCATACCTGATACGTAACGAAAAACATTTCAAAATTTATGCTATTGACGATGGTAGAGCCATGGAGCCAGATTTTATTCTATACCTAATCGGTAAAGAAAAAGTTGATACTATGCATTACCAAGTATTTATTGAGCCAAAGGGCGCGCACTTGCTTAAAGCTGATGAATGGAAAGAACGATTCCTTACCAGCATCAAAGCCAATTATGATTTGGAACAGTTATTTTCAAACAAGACATACGTTGTGTGGGGCATGCCGTTCTATAACAGCATTGAACGTGTACCTGAGTTTGAAGAGGCGTTTGAGGAACTTATATAAAGCGTGGTTACCGTACTGCGACTCGCATGATTAACCCAACAACCAAGGAACAGCGCCAGCATAGCGTCGATCAGGCGAACGCTAACATGCGGTTGTCTGGCTTCGTGCCGAATGCCCAACTGCTGGAACTACAGCGCAAGTTCATCGTGGGCGACATCACGATAGAGGACATGCTGGATTGGAATGCGGCATTCGCACGTAACGCACAGCGCACGGAAGGTCAGGATATTAAAACACCGAAAGACGCGCACTGACCATGCTAATTTTTATCGACACCGAATTCACTGATTTCAAGAATGCGGAATTGATCAGTATCGGCTTGGTGTCTGAGTGCGGCCAGCATGAATTTTATGCCGAACTGCCAGTTGATCAAAGCAAGTGTAATGATTTTGTATTGGCGACGGTCTTGCCACAGCTTGGCAAGGTGCCGGAGGCGCAATGTTCGGTGGTCGAATTGCAAGTCCGCTTGAGGGTGTGGCTTGAGCAGTTAGCCCAGCAAGCGCCGATCATTTGTTTTGATTATGTAGGTGACTGGCGCTTGTTTTGTCACGCGATGGACTACAAAATTCCGGCATGGCTGCGCGGCAAAAACATTTACAGGTATCTCGATCAAGTTGCATTACAGATGTACTTTATCGACAATCGCATCAAGGATCATCATGCACTGCATGATGCCAAAGCCAACTGCCACGCATTTAATAGAAAAAAAGCCGAGATGGATACAACGCAGTGAGAGTAGCGCTTATTGGGTGTGCAACAGCCTTCGCTTACAGTAAAATTCAATCATCCATTCATCAAATAAACGGAGAATTACCCACATGGTTGGATATCGAATCCCAGGTCCGCTCTGTTCCACAACAAGTGAAGACATAGACGAAGGCACAATGTGTCAAATGCGCTCTCCCTTGCCGGGACCGCTGACCATGCTACCGCCGTACTTGTCACGCCGGGATTATTGCTTTCTGGGGATGACATCGTCGTCATCCACCGGAGAGAAGACAAAAAGTGGAAAATATTGGGTTACTTGGGCCGACGATAATGCTAAAAACAGTACCAACATCATCGATCTGGAGGCCTCATTTAAAACCAATGTTAATGCATTCTTTAAAGCCTTGACCGATGCCGGTGCATCGCTGGATGTTTCAACGACGCAGCGAAGCGCTAAGCGAGCCTACCTTTTTCATTGGTGCTGGAAAATATATCTGGGCAAATGTAAGCCATCCGACGCAACCAAGATGCAGGATGTCGATATAGAATGGGATCATGGCGACCTTAAAAAGAGCAAGGCCGGAGCGCATGAAATGGTAGCCGGTTTCGGCTTGGCTGTTCCGCCAAAAAGTATTCTCGCACCATCGTTAACCAGCAATCATATCGAAGGCAAGGCAATTGATGTTGACATTACCTGGACAGGGCAAATCAAAGTCAAGAAAAAAGACAACACAGAAGTTTCGGTGACGTATATGGCCAACGCAAATGCAAATACAGTTTTGCATTCGATAGGTGCTTCCTACGGCGTAAAGAAGCTGAAAAACGATGCGCCACATTGGTCGTTTGATGGACTATAAAGTGAATGTCATTGTGAATATTTTCGTCGCCGCCAAAAAGAAAACCCTAGTCCGTATATTTTTTCGGGCTCTATTATTCATCGTATATGCTGCTGGCAGCACCGCAACAATACATGCCCAAGAAGTAAAGAATAAAATCATCCAGGAGAATTTAATTGGCTGGCTGGATGGTCATTGTTTTGCGGTTAAAAACGCCGACATCGTCAGCGGCACGACACTGATCATCGTCGGCTTGGAAAATAAGCAAAAAATAATTCATGCAAAAATCATTCAAAAAACAACTGACGGTAGCGAGTGCCATGCCTTGCTTGCCGACCGTAGAGTAATCAACCTCAAAGGCGGCACAAATTTTTATACAGTCTCTTCAAAAAAAACTATTGAACTTGGAATTGGCATCATCAAAAGTGGTAAAGATATTGCCATTAGCGAAAAACAATTATTGGACTTGAGCGGCAACGGGCGGAAAAACACCTTCAATTATTGCTCTACTGCCGAAGGAGTACAATTTACCGTATGGAGTGGCTTGGCATACAAGAGTAATTTGATATGGTCAGGCTATTACTATTTAGGGTATGACACGCAATTAACTTGTCCGCCATTACCGGATGTACCCTAGCGCTAAATGAATGCAAAACCTCGACCAGAGCAAAGGCCAGAATCCGGGTTAACAATATTGTGAGGAAATACCATGACTACAATACGCAGATTTCAATCACCTGGCGTTTTGACTGACGATTCATTAGTTTTGGGAATATCAATAAAACGATGGAATCAAGCATTTACTGGCAGTTTTGAAGAGTCGCTAAAAGAAGTGAAGCGGCGTGTGGATCAGATAGAGTCCAAAAAACAGTTACCCAATCATCCGTCATGAAAAGATCAAACACCGCCTCACAAGGCACCTCAACCAACAACGTGACTTCGGGCGGATTTCTGAATACACCTATGGACAGGCCGCAAGTCAATCCCCTTGATTCAGAAATCGAAGCGTGGACCAATCGAATGCAGCAGGGGGTGAAGGAAATGGCGACGACCGAGGAAGTTCGCAAAGCAATTGCAGAACGTCTTTTTTAATTCAAAAATAAGCTGGTTTTTGTTCTGGCGATATTGAGCGGCGCAGCGCATGGTGGTGACTCTAGCGCAGAAAAACATCCTAAGTCATTGATTATTAAGCTTGTGCGGTTGCTACATAATTCCGCATAAATCCGATTTCTTCAGTAATTAGTGCAGACAAACAACTGAGAAGTGATTTTAATCAGATGCTGATTGATAACTATACGTGGACCGACCAAGCAGCAACACATGCGCCACAGTAGAGACGAACAATAATCTTCATCGGAATATTTTCATACGACGGCTAACTACTATGTCAACAACGAAGATACAGACCTTCTTCGAAATACTATGTAGACGCAAAAAAGCTTGTTATCAAGGGAAGAACAATGCGAAAAAGATTGCAAAAAGGCCAGCAAAACTCTTCTCCAATCTACCTCTACAATAGATGCCAGCCATCAAATAATGCTCTACATAGTAAGAATATCTTTACGATTGCAACCTGGAAAAGTTCGATGAGACTCAGTCACTACAGCTTGTTACTCCCCCTGCTTAGCAGCGCTTTTTTGGCTGCTGTTCCCCCGACAGCCAACGCTGCACCGGAAGAAATCCAGGTCTATATGGATGAGATCAATAATCCGCACGAGTTTGGATTGGATCTGCATAACAACTATGTGATCTCGGGAAATGGCACACCCGATTATTCAGGCGCACAGCCGCCACGCCATGTGTTTAGACTGACGCCAGAATTTTCTTACGGACTGACTAAAAATTGGGAATTAGGTGCATATATTTTGACATCGCGGGACGCCCATGGCGGCTCGAATGTCGATGGCGAAAAACTCCGCATGAAGTATCTGGTCGATAAAGATGCAACATCCCCTTTTTTCTACGGTGCAAATCTGGAAGTCGGTCGAGTGAATCAACATATCGACCAGAATCCCTGGAATGCAGAGCTAAAAGGTATTTTTGGTTATCGTAAAGATCGGTGGACACTAGCGGCAAATGCGAACATCGACTGGAAAATTTCAGGTCCAGCGCCCAGCCCGACCAGCCTAGAAATCGATTCTAAAATTGCATATAAAACCGATCAGGGTTTTGATATTGGTGTAGAGAGCTATAACGAAATAGGCGCAGTCCGGCATCTTGGGCAGCTCAATCAACAGAGCCAGACCATCTATGCCGTCATCGATACCAGTATCAAAGGCTGGGATCTGAATTTGGGTATCGGGCGCGGTCTAACGACAGTGTCCGACCGTTGGCTGCTAAAGGCGATTGTGAGTGTGCCGTTTTAAATCCGACTGGCTCCAAACCAGTCCTGCGGTATTACGATTCCAAGAAGTATGTAATCCGATACGCCCTCGGTGCCTCAAAATATGTACTGGATGCGAGATGTGAACATATAACCGTGACGTCCGTAAATCGATCCGATCAAATATGCGGCCTGATATTTAATGCTGGATTCTCTACCCACGGGCACGCTGCCAAATAGCGCTGGTCCAGCGCGATGGGATTGCTGATCGCGGGATGCCCAATGGTCCCAGTCGCCTAATTCACCAAAGCCCTGCACGCCTAATTCCAACATCGGCTTCCAGCGGTATTTGGTTTGCCACTGATATTTCATCTGCGTTGCGCCGCCATCCACCGAACGGTAAGTCCGCTCTAAAAACACATTTCCGTTTACTTGCAAGCGCCCAAAATCGGTTTGCATTGCGGGGCCCAGCTCTAATGTGTAGCCTTCGTCAGTATCATGCCCGCGAGTCAAATTGGTATGCAGGGCAACATCAACCGGATACTGCCCTTGCGTCAGCAGATAATCGTTTTGCCAGTTCCAGCTATCGAGCTTTAAATCGGATCTTGATCTGCCGATATAGCTGGCATAAACCTCGGTGTACCAGCGTGACGTCACGCCATAACCAAAACCCAGCTCGGGCCAGATCGTTTGTCCCCGTCCGGGAAAGTTCGTCGTCCAATAACGGAAATCAACTGACTTCTGATCTTTGTTGTCGTACACCGACACGAAGTAGTAACCCGGCTCCGCCATTACCGTTCCACAAGTCATCAAAATACTTAGTGCCATTGCTAAACGCTTCAACATGAGGACGCCCGGATGGTTGTTTGTGTAAATCAAGTAAACAGCATACTGTAAAAATCATGGCAAATTTAAATTATAGATGTCCAGTTAAAGTGCGCCTCTCCAAGTCTTTTTGGCCTGTAAGCCGCAGAATGATTGGACTACTAAAATCCAGAACTTCTAGCTGTACAATCAAAATACAAAATTATCATAACAAAAGTCGATACCCCCCACCCCAATAGTCATCTAAACAGGAGCACCAGGATCATGAACTCCCCTTCCCAATATTTATCCCATCCTAAACTTGATCCGGCACTTGATCTGATACTGGAACGTGTTATTGACATACCGCCCGAACTGGTCTGGCGCGCATGGACCGACCCGGCGATGATTACGCAATGGTTCACACCGGTGCCGTGGAAAACCATTGCATGTGAAATTGATCTGCGTCCCGGTGGTGCCTTCAAAACAGAGATGCAATCTCCCGAAGGTCAGTCATTCCCTAATGTGGGTTGTTACCTCGAAATAATCGAAAACAAAAAGCTGGTATGGACCAGCGCTATCGGACCGGGGTTTCGACCACTGGTCTCAGCGCCCAGCCCGGCGATGACCGCCATCATCCTGCTTGAGCCACACGGCACCGGGACAAAGTACACCGCTATCGCCCTTCACAAGGATGAACAAGATCGCAAGGCGCACGAGGCAATGGGATTCCACGAAGGATGGGGCAAAGCGCTGGATCAGCTGGTGGCTGCGATGAAGCGGATTTAAGCTTCACGCGACGAAGCAAAATCGGCTAGCATACGCTCCCTAGCTTTGATTCACCGGCATGTCCGCTGTTTTAAATCGAATGGATTAAATGCGATGGTTCAAATGCCATTCACCTATGCTTCAAATACGACCGATACCTACTATGTCTGACGAAATAAACCAAGATAGCGATAGCAAAACCCAAGAGCCGCGGCTGTGGCGTGATAAGGGCTGGACTGCGCGCGTAATCAAGAATGAGGATGACGAAGGTTGGGCGGTGGCGATGATCAAAGATGGTGAACCAGAACCTGCGCTGGTAGGCCCTTGGACTATGGGACGCGATAAAAAAAATCCTAAGCCACTGGATGCGAATGCATTTGGGACGTTGGTAAAAACTGCATCCGAAGTCATTCGCCGTCACGAGCAACAATTACATGCCATTTTGCACAAGAGTCTGATGGTCAGCACCGACACGGCTGACTTTAAAATTAGTCTGGATATCGTGCCGAATGACGACGATCCCTACGCGATGCTGAGCGCACATGATGCGGACAATACTGAACTCGCCAAAGTGCGTGTTGCGCCGACATTTAAGTTGACCAAAGCCAGCGCAACAACCTGGATAGAAAACGAATTTCGTAAGCCTGATTAATCAGACGCTCAGCTTGAGCCTGAGGGCGCAATTAATCAACTGTATAATCAACTGCGCACAACTACCTAATCGACTGCCTAAGCAGCCACCATATCCGCTAAACGAAAACCACCGATACGAATAATCTGCTCCAGACATTCTTGCATTTCGGTGGTCTGATCTGAGGCTAAGCGACGCGTAAAATGCGCGATGATACTTTGCCGGTCGTGTCCCCGCACTGCGATCACAAACGGGAAACCAAATTTTCCGTTGTACGCGTTATTCAATGTTTGCAGCTGGTCAAATTCTTCAGCACTGCATTGATTTAAGCCCGCGCCGCTTTGCTCCCGGGTTGATTCTGCAGTGAGTTCGCCTCGCACTGCAGCTTTGCCAGCCAGCTCTGGATGGGCGCGAATCAAGGCTAATTGCATACCGAACTCCGCGCTGCGTACAGCGTCTGCCATGCCGCTTTGCAAATCATTGATTGAGGCAAACGGGCGATGCGGCTCAGCTCTCTCTGCCACCCAGGGCGAGTGCTCAAAGATACCGCCGAGCAGCCGGATAAATTCGGCGCGGTCCATATGGTTTAGTTCTGCTAGTGAGATTGTTGTGGTCATGGTGGTCACAATTTAGGGTTATTTCTTGTTTACTTCTTAAATTTTCGTTTATTTCTGATACGGATGCTGTGCCATCCAATGCTGGGCGATATCAATACGGCGGCAAATCCACACCTTGTCATGCATCTGCACATAATCTAAAAATCGCTGTAAGGCGCGGAAGCGTCCGGGACGACCAAGCAAGCGGCAGTGCATACCGATCGACAGCATCTTTGGTGCATTGAGGCCATAAGGATCACCTTCGGCGTACAGCACGTCAAAGCTATCTTTCAAATATTGATAGAAATGATCGCTGGTATTAAACCCCTGTGGCGTGGCGAAACGCATGTCATTACTGTCGAGGGTGTACGGCACGACAAGATGCGGTTTGCTACTGCCATCGGAGACGGTGACATCGGTCCAGAACGGCAAATCATCGCCGTAATAATCCGAGTCATAGGCAAAGCCACCGTGCTCTACCACCAACTTGCGCGTATTCGGGGAATCGCGTCCGGTGTACCAACCCAGCGGCGCGCTGCCCGTCAGCGTGCGCATAATCTCGACTGCCTGTTGCATGTGCTCACGCTCTTTGGCTTCTTCCATATGCTGATAATGAATCCAGCGCAAACCGTGACAAGCAATCTCATGACCCAGCTCACCAAAAGCTTGGGTCACGTCAGGATGGCGTTGCAATGCCATCGCGATACCAAATACGGTGAACGGCAACTTACGTTGTTCGAACTCGCGCAAAATACGCCAGACGCCGGCGCGGGAACCGTATTCGTAGATCGATTCCATCGACATATGCCGCGCTTCATAGGCTGCTGCGCCAACGATTTCGGATAAAAATTGTTCCGAGGTAGGATCACCATGCAGTACACAATTTTCGCCGCCCTCTTCATAATTCAGCACAAACTGGACAGCAATCCGCGCTTGCTGTGGCCATTGCGCATGAGGCACGTGACGGCCGTAGCCGATTAGGTCGCGTGGATAGGTGCTCTCACTCATTTTTTAATATACTCCCCAATTATTTTTATAAAATATGCCCTATTGTCCAATGATTATTTGGACGATTAAAATATACTTACCACGAGTATATTTCTATGCAGAGCGAGATTTTCCTAAGGCAGCGCGCAGATCAAAGCCTTTATCCGCTTTCTTTTGGGTCCGGCAAGCACATTGCTCCAGATGGTGTGCCATGGCATGCAAGGCGGTTGTACGATCTTTTTGTTCCAGCGCCGTGATCACATTTAAATGTTCATCAAAGGAGCAGGGTTGTGCGCTGGCAGGTGCGCCAGATGCCTCTAAGCTGGAGATTAATAATGTGGTGCGTGAAACCAGGCGGCGCAGCATGTCGACCAATAACTGGTTACCACTCAGTTTCGCTAATTCGATATGAAAGTCCGCCGACAACCGGATCCAAAGTGAGCGGTCGCCCTGCATATACGCGGTACGCTCGCGCTCCACCATCTCGCGCAGCGCTGTTAATTGTGTGGCTTTGTCGTGGGTGGTCGACTGCACAATTTTTTCTAGCACCAATTGCTCCAGACTCTGGCGTAATTCAAACATGTCTTGCGCCTCTTGCTCGCTGGGACTAGCGATAAACGCACCACGGTTAGGCTCCAGATCAACCAGACCATCGGCAGCTAACTGACCTAAAACTTTGCGTACACCGTGGCGAGCGAGTTGATAAATCTCAGCCAAAGATTGTTCTGCCAATTTGGTTTTGGCAGGCAAACGGTGTTCCATAATGGCGTCGTAGATCTCGCGGTACATACGTTCTTCCGCTGACTGATCCGTTGTGGCTGACTTGCCTTCTAGTACGGCAAGCTTGAGAGTGTCGTTCATGGTTTTACTTAGGATCTGGATGATCGGTTCATTAAAATATAGATTGTCGACAATTACAAGCGATTTTTAATGACAAAAAGAGTTGGGTGCTGAATTTCAGTAATTCATCAACGACTCATCAGTATCCGCAATGGCTGGAATGGATGGGCGAAGTGATTAAAACCCAATTACATTGCCAAAAGAACCAGCACAATCCGGCATTTATTTTAAAATCTGTTTGACAGTCAGAAATTACCTCCCTACTATTGTCTACAATATTGTATTTTTTTGTTGTCAATATTTTCAGGCGATCCGCATTTTTATTCTCTCTATTAGCTGGCACCATCGATAATAAAGAGCAATAAAATCAGTCGCCATCCCGACACTTCGATAATAGAATGTCGCTCATCAGTTTCAGCTCGTTTTCAGGCCAATTTTTAGCTCAATTTTCAGGTCTGCTTCAACCAGCAAGAGCGCCCCCAAAGCTAGTGTTTTAATCGTGAAGGAATCAGGATGGGACACATCATGGGACGTATAACTACCCACGTACTAGACACTGCACATGGCAAACCCGGTCAGGGCGTTGCCGTTCAACTCTATCAAATCAAAGACGGACAACGGATCGCGGTTTGTTCCGTGCAGACCAATGCCGACGGTCGCTGTGATCAGCCTTTGCTGGAAAGCGATGCGCTCAATACCGGTGTGTATGAGATCGATTTTGATGTCGGCAGTTACTTCCAAAAAATGGGCGTCAACTTGCCAGAGCCCAGCTTCCTTGGCGTAGTGACATTGCGCTTTGGCGTCGCACATCCGCAGCAGCATTATCACGTTCCGCTGGTGGTGACGCCATGGAGTTATTCTACTTATCGCGGTAGTTGAGCCTAGGATTTGCGGCAATAATTTGAGGCGACGAAACTAAATTTGCCCGGAGTAAATTGAACCGCCTCAATTTGCATATTTAGACTGAACTCACTCAAGATTCAAATAAGGGAAGCAAAAAAGCATGGAAGCATATTTATTAGAGTGGGCCAATCTGCTGCTGCGCTGGCTGCATGTGATCGTCGCGATCGCATGGATAGGCTCGTCGTTTTATTTTGTCTGGCTGGACAATAGTTTAAAACCGCCGGTGGATGAGCAATTAAAAAAACAAGGTGTCGGCGGTGAGTTGTGGGCAGTACACGGTGGCGGTTTTTATAATCCGCAAAAATATACCGGTACACCACCCAAACTGGTCGACGATTTACACTGGTTTTATTGGGAGTCGTATAGCACTTGGTTATCGGGTTTTAGCTTATTTTCGCTGCTGTATTTATTCAATGCAAAAACCTATCTGATTGATACTCGGGTTGCTGATCTGACGCCAACGATAGCGGTAGTTTTAGCGCTGGGATTTCTGGTCTTAGGTTGGATCGTGTATGACTTGCTGTGCCGGGCGTTAAGTAAAAATACTCGTCTATTATCGGTGCTAGTAGCGGCGTATGTAGTTGCTGCTTCATGGGGTGCGTGTCATTTATTTTCTGGCCGTGCTGCCTTCCTGATCATCGGTGCCATGATTGCCACGATCATGAGTGCGAATGTATTTTTTGTGATCATTCCCGGGCAGCGCAAAGTGATTGCGGCGATGCGCGCCGGAGAACCGGTTAATCCAATCTACGGTCAGCGCGGCAAACAACGCAGCGTCCACAATACCTACTTCACCCTACCTGTCTTGTTTGCGATGTTGTCCAACCATTACAGCATGACCTATGCCAGCGAGCATAATTGGCTGGTGCTGGTGTTGATCATGGCTGCAGCCGTGTTGATACGTCAGTTTTTTATTCTGCGGCATAAGGGCAATACCAACTATGTATTTCCTGTTGCAGCGATTGTCATCTTGGCGGCAGTCGCAGCATGGATTGCGCCAAAACCTGCTACTTTGACGGCTGCATCGACATCGTCAGCTGCGACGGCATCAGAGCCTGCATCGAGTGCCAAAGTCGATACAGAGTTTGCACAGGTTCAGCAGATCGTACAGTTACGCTGTATCCAATGCCATGCAGCTAAACCTAGTCTGATGGCGGTGGCGCCGAAAGGACTGATGCTGGATGATCCGGCCCAAATCAAAGGCAAGGCGCAACTGATTTATCAGCAAGTGGTGCAACAGAAGATTATGCCGATGGGGAACATCACTAATATCACCGATGCCGAGCGCGCGACGATTGCGCACTGGGTTGAAAACGGCGCGAAGTGACGATCAACTTCATGCGATCAAACAATAACCCTATTTATTAAAACTAGGACTTACGCAAAAATGCCCCAGCTGCGTTGCAGCGACTCGCCGTACTAAAGTACTGTCTTCGTCGCTACGCCTTGCTGGGACAATGTTGCGTAAATCCTAAAAACACTTAAGAGAAGAGAATCCCATGGCCATCATTCAACTCGATGCAAATGCTCCCGACTTTACGCGCCGCTACCCTAATCTCGCCGATCCGCGCCTGGGTGCAGCTACCCTTGCTTGTAGTGACGATTTTTTTGCTGAAATGTCGCGCATGCTCAATCCCGATCCAGCAGTATTTATCGTCGGCAAATACGACACCAACGGCAAATGGATGGATGGTTGGGAGTCCCGTCGCAAGCGTGTCAGCGGTTATGACTGGTGTGTGCTTAAACTGGCACGCGCTGGCGTGATCAAGGGTGTGGATATCGATACCAGTCACTTTACTGGCAACTATCCACCTGCAGCATCATTGGAAGCCGCTTATGTCGCCGACGGTGCGCCAGATGCGCAAACAGAGTGGCAAGAAATTCTGCCCTCGGTCAACTTGCAAGGCAATAGCCATCACTATCACGAGATTAAGACGACGCAGGCATTTACCCACCTGCGACTGAATATTTATCCCGATGGTGGCGTTGCCCGATTGCGTGTGTATGGACAACCTCAAGCGAATTGGGACGCAGCAGACCGTACACAATTATTCGATCTGATTTCTGTTGAAAATGGCGGCTACGTGGTCGCTGCAGCCAATCAGCATTTTGGTCTGGCATCCAATATGTTAATGCCAGGACGTGGAGTTAATATGGGTGATGGCTGGGAAACCCGTCGTCGTCGCGAACCGGGGAATGACTGGTGCATCATCGCGCTGGCGCATCCGGGCATCGTAGAAAAAATTGAAGTCGATACCTGCCATTTCAAGGGGAATTTTCCTGATGCCTGCTCAATTCAGGCAGCGCATGTGACTGGTGGTACGGATACTTCTCTGGTCACACAGGCGATGTTCTGGCCGGTACTATTAAGCGAACAAAAACTGCAAATGGATCATCAGCATTATTATGTCGACCAGATCAAGTCGCTAGGACCTATTACGCATATCCGGTTTAATATTGTGCCGGACGGTGGTGTGTCGCGGCTACGTTTGTGGAGTCGTCTGACGTAATTATCGTCACATTTTCTCTGTATTTTTTTCGTCCATTTTTTTGTTAGATCTTTATGCCAGCACTTCTCATCGAACCTCTCAACCGCGACCGCTTTGCCGCTTTTGGCGATGTGATTATGCTGGAGGGTGCGCGACACTATCCCATCAATCAGGGTACGACTGAACGTTACCATGCACTGACCAGTGCGGATACGGCAGATCAGGGAGGGCAAACGATCATTAGTCTTTTCCGTGGCCAGCCGCGCGCGTTGCCGATGGAAATCACGATCATGGAACGTCATCCTCTCGGTAGTCAGGCGTTTATTCCCCTGACACAAAATACCGGGGATGAATATCTGGTCGTCGTTGCACCCGCCGGTGATTTTAAAGTAGAGCACTTACGGGCATTTTTGGGTCGCGGTTTTCAGGGCGTCAATTATGCTAAAGGCGTCTGGCATCATCCTCTGATCGCGCTGCATCAAGTCAGCGATTTTGTGGTGATGGACAGAATAGGCCAAGGACATAATTACGATGAACTGTTTTTGCAAACAGATCTCTGGCTGACAAATGATAGCCTTGAGCAGGCGCGGAAGTCGGCAACGTGAACATGATAGTGACCGCAATAATGACCGCATCTCCGCAAGCTTTTCTTCTATGCGCCTGACACTCAGACAGCTACAAATTTTTCTGGCGATTGCTCAATCCGGCACCACCACGGCTGCTGCTGAGACGGTGAGTTTGTCGCAGTCGGCTACCAGCGCCGCCCTCAATGAACTCGAAAGTGGATTGGCTACCAGTTTGTTTGATCGTGTCGGCAAGCGCTTAGTACTGAACGACAATGGCCGCCTCTTGTTACCGCAAGCCAGCCAGATACTTGATGCCGCCAACACCATAGAACAACAATTTCTGGATCAGAATGCGACATCTGGCGCTGGTCTTCGCATCGGTGCCAGCACGACCATTGGCATCTATCTGCTGCCCGCGATCATGGCCGCACTGAACACCATGAGCAACAAGAGCCAGACGACTTCCGGCGCACATCATCCCAATGTCACGATTGCCAACACCGGCGACATCGCGCTGGCGGTCAGCAATTTTGAAGTGGATATTGGCTTAATTGAAGGCCCTTGCCATCAGGCAGATCTGACAGTGGAACCGTGGATCAGTGATGAGTTGATTATCGTCTGCACCCCGCATCATCCGGTTCTGGCGGGCAAGCCTAGCGACAAAGTCCCGCTCAAAGCGCTACGGAGCGCCAATTGGCTGTTGCGCGAAGCCGGTTCTGGTACGCGTGAAGCCGTCGAGCATGCGCTGTTGCCACACCTGCATCACTTACAACCTGCAGGGGAATTTGGCAATTCAGAAGCCATCAAATACGCAGCGGCAGAAGGTCTGGGTATCGCCTGCCTGTCGCGCCGCGTGGTCGCGGATTTGCTCAGTATCGGTCGCTTGGTGGAGATGAAGACCAGCATCCCCAAGTTAGAACGGCGCTTTTATTTAATCCATCATCAGCATAAAATGCTATCTGCACGTCTGGCTTATTTTCTAGATTTTTGCCGTCACTGGACAGCCTGAATTGATCCAGGATTGAGCTTGGACTAGCTTAGCAATCAGACGCCAGCTGGCGTGCCATCCGCATTTTCCGATATACTCCCTATGATTTTTTAAAATAATGCCTGATTGTCCAAGGATTATCTGGACGATTAAAATATACTCACCGCGAGTATATTTTAATCAAAGACCAATCTTCAGTAAGCTTCTGACATAACGGCCACCAATCTGTCCATGTCAGCGCACAATAGAATTAGATGCATGACACTCATGCGCATCACAATCAAACATGTAAATTCACGACCATTTCTTTCCATCCTCAATGAATATCAAAATCAATCAAGACCTGCGCGCACAAGTTGCTCTGATCGACCCGCTCACCCCAAATGAATACGAAGCGCTGGAACGCAGCATCCTGCGGGAAGGTTGCCGTGATGCCCTGGTGCTATGGGACGATACGCTGATTGACGGACACAATCGTTATGCCATTTGCCAGCAACATGGCCTGCCATTCAAAACCGTACAAAATACCAGCCTCAACAGCATGGAAGATGTGGTGTTATGGCTGATCGATAATCACATCGGACGCCGCAGCGTCACTGACTTTCAGCGTGGTATGCTGGCATTACGCAAACAAGAAATTGTCGCCTCCCGCACCCAGCAACAATCTGGTGCAGCAAGCGAATTATCGGTGCCAGATCAAGCCGAGTTGAATGGCGATGCAACGACAGACAAACCGGTCGAGCCAAAATCTAAAGTCAACCGTGACGACATCGCTAAAGCCGCAGGCATCAGCAGCAACGCGGTCACCCAGATTGAAAAAATCCAAAAAGCGGCCTCACCAGCGTTGGTGGAGGCAGTGCGCGCGGGCACCATCTCTATCAGTGCGGCAGCAGCGATTGCCTCACTCCCTAGCGAGCAGCAAATCGCCGCTGTCGCCGGAGGTAAAAAAGAATTACAACAAGCGGCCAAGTCGGTGCGAGAAATGAAGTCGTCCGGCAGGCAAGCCAAAACTCCCGCGGCGGAAACAAAAGCAGATAGCAGCGCAGAACTAGCTCCCGCACTTACGACCTCCGGAGAACATCCCCTGCATATCGAGATCCAGCGGCTCAATGCACTGGTAGCACAGCTTCAAGCAGAAAAACTGGTATTGACGGAGCGATTAACACAACTTAGTTCGGGTCAGAATTCAGTATCCGGCTGACAATCCAAAGTGATACAAGCTGTCTGCCAAGCATAATATTCCCGCATCTGGCGCCTGTTTTTTTTGCAATCTGGCTCATCAATTGGTAGGATGAGTCCTGTATTGTTTTCAAGGTCTGTAATTGATGCAGACCACATGGGGAAACTTGAACAAAATCACAGATGGACGCTCGGATGCCAGACTGCCGACTGGCATTCCGTTCTGATAATGAGATTGTAGAAGTTCCTGTTACGGCAATGATTGCCTTTACCATTTAATTTGCGACCCTTTGCCACCTATGCAAAACAGCCTGACGCACAAGCCTGTAGAAATCAAAATTTCCACTGTAGTCGTAGTTGCCCTCATTTTGCATGCAGCACCGGTGGCAACGCTGGAAGCTGCTTTAAAAGAAATGACGGCGGGAACACCAGATTTTTTTGATGATGAATTTGCAGTCATCGATGTAGAAAATATTGCCTCCGAACCACTCGACTGGGCAACTCTGATTCCCTTATTCAAATCCTTCGGCTTAAATCCCGTTGCGGTTCGCAATGCATTAGATCAAGATCATGCAGCGATCCGTGCTCATGGCCTGAGTATTGATGTAGTGAGCCGGCCACGACAAGAGACCTTGGTGGCAGCAGAGCCAGCTGTAATCGAAGTTGTTCATGAACCGGCGGCGCCTGTAATGGCATCAGCAGCACCGGCAGCGCAAGCCCCCGCAAGCCATTTACCGGCAATGGTGATTGACACTCCGGTACGTGCAGGCCAGCGCATTTATGCACGCGGTACCGATCTGATCATCACCGCATCGGTCAACAATGGTGCCGAAGTCATTGCAGATGGCAGCATCCACATCTACGCACCGTTGCGTGGTCGTGCGCTAGCAGGCGCAACTGGCAATACCGAGGCAAGGATTTTTGCCCTGAGCATGGAGGCGGAATTGGTCTCAATTGCAGGGATTTACCGCACCTTTGATACCGGATTCCCGGCCTTATTACCAAATCATCCGGTACAAATCAAGCTTATTGGCGACAGTATTGAAGTATCATCGGTAAAATCGGCGGGTTGATATTTATTTATTAATATCATTATAAAAATGTATTGATTGCAACTAGTCAAACGATTCAGAATCGCTTTCAGCAAATTGAGTTAAAAAATTAAAGGAGTTCTTTGTGGCAAGAATCATCGTTGTGACATCTGGTAAGGGCGGCGTGGGGAAAACAACTTCCAGTGCCAGCTTTTCGTCTGGCCTTGCCATGCGCGGACATAAAACTGCGGTGCTGGATTTTGACGTGGGTCTGCGTAATCTGGATCTGATTATGGGTTGCGAGCGTCGTGTGGTGTATGACCTGGTCAACGTCATCAGCGGCGAGGCGACATTAAAGCAAGCGCTGATCAAAGATAAGCACTGCGACAATCTGTTTATTTTGCCTGCCTCACAAACCCGCGATAAAGATGCCTTGACCGAAGAGGGCGTAGAACGCGTTCTGAACGAATTGATCAAGATGGATTTTGAATACATCATCTGCGACTCACCTGCGGGCATCGAGCGCGGCGCAGTGATGGCACTGACATTTGCGGACGAAGCGATAGTCGTCACCAATCCTGAAGTATCTTCTGTACGTGATTCGGATCGTATTCTGGGTATTATTCAGGCCAAATCCAAACGTGCTCAGGAGGGTGGCGAGCCGGTAAAAGAACATTTGCTGGTAACGCGCTATTCACCTAAACGGGTAGAAGCCGGTGAAATGTTGTCCTACACCGATGTACAAGAAATTTTACGCATCCCGTTGATCGGCGTGATCCCTGAATCGGAAGCGGTATTGCATGCGTCCAATCAAGGTAATCCTGCAATTCATATGAAGGGCAGCGATGTCTCTGAGGCGTATGAAGATGTGATCTCCCGTTTCCTCGGCCAAGAAGTGCCCCTGCGTTTTGTCAACTATGAAAAACCGGGTCTGCTGCAACGGATTTTTGGAGGTAAGTAATATGGCCTTGCTATCATTTTTATTTAACAATAAACCAAAGAGCGCCAACACCGCCAAAGAACGCCTGCAAATCATCATCGCCCGTGAACGCACCAGCCGTGATGGCTATGATTTTTTGCCAGCTCTACGTGAAGAACTGATCGCAGTTATTTCTAAGTACACTAAAGTCAACGCTGAAGACATCAAAGTATCACTTGATCGCCAAGGCAATTTAGAAGTGCTGGATGTGAATGTGGTGTTGCCAGATGTGGAATTGCGTAGCTAACAGAATAAGCAAACGAATTTAGCAGCGTAATTATTGGATTCATTGGCAAAGTTTTAAGCATAATTTGCTCTATTTAAAAACGGCTCACTCTTTTACAGGAATGGGCCATTTTTATTATCAGTCAATTAGAAAACTGAATTTAAGCTTTAAGGATGATTTCAGTTTTTTCAATTTGCTGTTTTTATTTTTGATGAAGACGCGCTAACGTCCACTTTTAATTATGTAGATAAATCTGGCTAACAATTCAACAATAAATTTACATACTCCCAATTATTTTTAAAAAATAAGACTTGTAAGCCAATTTTTATATGGATAAATAAATAATACTACATGGCAGTATATAAATTTAAAATCTTATTTTTGCGTAAGGCTGCGCATCATTTTCACCAAAAATATTAGAAATAATCTTTTAGCCAACTTCTTTCAAAAATTGCTCAGCACATCTTTAAAAAGTGCTTATTGGACAATATTAATTGCTATTTTTATGATTAATTGAGAAAAAATGGAAAAAATGCCTATTTATTTTGCTCATTATTAGAAGCTTTCCTACAATCATTCTTGTGTTAGGTACAATGCTGTATCTTTACTACTCAATGATTGCTCAACCCCAATCTGTGTGCTCCCATGAGAATTGCCGTACTTGACGATGACAATAATTTATTAGAGCTGGTTTGCACCATCTTGACTGCGGCTGGCCATACCTGCCACCCTTTCCTTAGCGGTAAAGAGATGCTGCATAACTTACGTCGTGATAGCTACGATATGCTGATCCTTGACTGGCAAGTTCCCGATTTGAGCGGAACTGAAATCCTGCACTGGGTCAGAGAGAAACTCTCACCCAATCTGCCGGTCTTGTTTATGACCAGCCGCTCTGGCGAAGACGATATCGTCGCGGGTCTGGCAGCGGGTGCGGATGATTACATGATCAAGCCAATACGTCGTAGCGAACTGGTAGCACGTGTGCAAGCGCTGTTGCGCCGCGCATACCCGGCGCAAACTATGTCGGAGCATCTGCAATTTGGTATCTACAAGTTTGAAACGCGCGCTGGTCGCGTCAGTGTCAATGACGTACCGGTTGAAATGACGCAAAAAGAATTTGATCTGGCGCTGCTTTTGTTCCGCAATCTTGGTCGCCCTTTATCGCGCGCTTATATTTTAGAAGCAGTCTGGTCGCGTGATATTGATATTCCGTCACGCACCATGGATACGCATATCTCACGCGTCCGTAGCAAGCTCGAACTTCGGCCAGAAAACGGCTACCGACTGGCTCCCGTTTACAGCTATGGCTATCGCCTGGAGCAAGTTACAGCGGAGCAGTAAGATTCCTGCTTCAATTTCCTGTTTCAATCTTAGTTAGCACTTTACCGAGGATATTGATCAGGGCACGGACTGAATAATTAGCAATCATATCTGCCGCAGTATCTATTATCGACGTGTTTGATAGCTTGTCTGGCAGCTTGTTTAGGGTTTGATTCCACAGCTTGTCTTTATGACTTGCTAACAAATCCTGATACCAAAGCCAGACCAATGTCCCTTCGGAGATTTACATGTCGCTCGCTTCACGCCCTGCCCTCAATCCTTTGTTGCATTCTTCGCTGTATTCTTCTTTGCGTTCTTCTTTCCATACTTCTTTCTATTTTTCGCTGTCCTCGCAATTGCCATCACTGCGGTCATCGCTACGTAAAAACCTAATCCTGTTAATCCTAAGTGTGGCGAGTTTAGTGCTGTCCATATCGAGCAGTGCTGTATTTGCCGCGCCAAAATCGACTGGTGAGCCGGGCTCCATCTCGCGTACAGAAACCGATATGGTCTACTACGCTTTAGAGGGCGATACACTCTCTTCAATTGCGCAACGATTTACAGAAAAAACACCCAACTGGGTCATCATCGGCAAAGTCAATAATATTACCAATGACAGAACAATACCCATTGGCTCGCTCATCCTGATCCCATTAGACTTATTGCCAGCTGATCTCGTAGAAGCCAAAGTGCTGGCGATGGCTGGGACGTCAACCGCAAAATTACCCACTGGTGCCGAAGAGAATATTACTTTAGGAAATACCTATAAAGAGGGCACCATGATTACCACTGGTAAAAATGGATTTTTGACTTTGGTGCTACCTGACGACTCACGTATCTCTATTCCATCCAATAGTCAGGTCAAGTTAAGCAAATTACGCATGACCAAATATTCTAAAAGCCCGCGTACTGAAATTACTTTATTGCAGGGCCGGGTCGAGTCTAAAGTCACGCCATTGGAATCTAATAAGGGGCGATTTGAGGTTCGCTCGCCACTCGCCGTTGCGGGTGTCCGTGGCACACATTTCCGTGTCAGCGTGAATGATAATGGCATAGCGAATGAGGTCTTGTCTGGCGGTGTTGCCGTAGGTTCGGTCAAAAAACCAAATACGCTGGTAATACCGGCCGGTAAAGGCAATGTAGTGACTCAACAAGGGGTGGGTGATGCAGTTGATTTATTACCACCACCTACACTGGTTGGTAGTTATCAATTACAAGAAAAACCAACACTGGTTTTCAATCTGGAAAAATCTAGCGAAGCAAAAAGCTACCATTTACAAATTGCCAGCGATGCGGCAATTCAAAATGTGTTGACAGAAGTTCGCTCAGTTGAAGACAGGATAAAAATTGATGGTCTTGAGGATGGCAATTATTTTATTCGCGCCAGTACGATTGATAGCGTTGGCCTGGAAGGCTTACCGTTAATCCAGGCATTCACTCTTAAAGCTCGCCCTGAACCACCCTTTAACGTACTACCTAAAGCGAAAATACGCGCAGAAAAAGTAGACTTTGTATGGACTGAGGCAGCCAATGCACAGGCATATCGCCTACAAGTCGCCAGCGATAGCGGCTTCGAAAAAATCGTGCTGGATCAAAACAATATAAAAACCGTGCAATACAGCGCAGACAAACTTGCTAACGGCAAATACTACTGGCGGGTTGCAACGATTGCGCAAAAAAATGGCGAACCCAATCAAGGCCCTTATAGCGATGCCAAAGTGGTCGATTTTTTACCGATTCAAAAGATGAACCCGCCAGGTGATGGCGATGCAAATCAATTGACATTTAACTGGCCGTCTGAGCCTGGTCAAACCTTTGTAGTCCAAATTGGACGCGACGCTAGCTTTAGTAATATCTACTTTTTTAGAAAACTAGATAAACCCGAATTACAAATCCCTCGCATTGCCGCTGGTGATTATTTTATTCGGGTCAGAGCTACTGATGCAGACGGTTATGTCGGTGAATATTCATCACCGCAAAAATTCACCATTGATTCTCGCTGGGTCAGTAGCTCTGGCGAGCCGATCAAATCGGATGGTGCCAGCGTCAAACCAGGCTTTTAATCAATGAATAAAAACATCAAGGTAGAACGGATCGCTCTGCGAGAATGGATAGCCATTAGTATCCTGATGTTATTACTCACAGTGGGATTGGCATCAACCAATGTCCTTAAACGCATTGATCTAAGTTTGTATGATCGCTTCATGCAAGCCAATTCCGTCCCTGCCCGTGATGACATCATCATCGTAGCGATTGATGACTACAGTCTTGCTGAACTCGGTAAATGGCCCTTTGCAAGAGAAAATCATGCTGCATTATTGCGGCAACTTTCTGCTGCCAAACCACTGGCCATCGGCATCGACGTTTCTTTTACAGAAGCAGAGCCAGTGCAGGCAAACCAAGCCAATGGCGACCAACAATTAGCCGACGCATTAAACCAGAATAATGTTGTCGTGCTGCCTTTATCATCCGAAAGCGCGGGCAAAGGATTAAGCATCGTAAAGCCGATACCTGCACTCGCCAGCGCAGCACGACAGCTAGGGCATATTCATCTGGAATTGGATCAGGATGGCGTCGCCCGCAGCGTATTTTTACGAGAAGGTATGAATGGCGAAATGTGGCCACAATTTGCACTGGCGATGAAAGATATCGGCACTAAAATCGCGCCTGGTACCGAGACAAATTTACCAGGAGCCAGAGCGCCTGCCAGCGATCATGCCAAAGACAGCCCAGCATTAAATAACTCAACTAAAGCCAGTACAGCGCAAAACATCCAGGGTATATGGCAACGTGATTACCAGATGCATATCCCGTTTTATGGCAACAATGGCCAATTCACATCAGTACCTTATGTTGCGGTCTTGCGCGGCGAGGTTCCCGCTAGTTTTTTCAAAAACAAATATGTCTTAGTCGGCCCTACCGCGATCGGCATGGCAGATGCCTACCCCACACCTGTCTCTGGAGAAGACGGCAATATGGCAGGGATAGAGATCCATGCCAATGTCCTGGCTAGTCTGCTGGATAATCGCTCCATCCATTTTGCTGCCAACTGGCAAACTAGCTTGTATTGCTTTTCCGCAGTCTTAATCGCATTGCTAGGCTATTTGCTTTTATCACCGCGGATCGCGTTAGTCATCACCGTGATTTTATTTATAGGCTTATTGCTGATCAGTTATGTGGCATTGCGTGAAGGCGTATGGCTACCGCCCACTGCGGCACTGTTTATTCTGATTATCGCTTATCCGCTCTGGAGCTGGCGCCGGCTGGAAGCCGCCATCAGGTATCTGGGTGAAGAATTTATCTTGCTGGACAATGAGCCTCATTTGCTTCCTGAGCTACAGATCGATCTGGATGACGAAGAAAAAAGCCGTCCCTTGCAAGATCGCTTAGAACAACGCATCGATGCAATGCAACTGGCGGCGCGCCGGGTGCGTGATCTGCGTCAGTTTGTGAGCGACAGCTTAAGTAGTTTGCCTGATGCTACGCTAGTCACCACCACAGACGGTAATGTGTTGATGTCCAACCAAGTTGCCAAAGATTATTTTAGTAGCATAGGCATACCGCAAGTGAACGATGCCTTGGTACCCTATTTATTCGCCAAAATGAGTAATCCGCAAGCGATGGACCAGACTGCCAGCAACGCATTTAGCTGGTGGCATTTGCTAGATTTACATCAAAGTAAAACTATGGCAAGCGGTATAGAAGTGGTGGATCCCCGCAGTCGTGACTTGTTGATCAAAAGTGCACCTTGCTATTCCAGCAGCAAAGAACTAGTGGGCTGGATTGTCAGTCTGATTGATATCACTAATATCCGAGCAGCAGAACGCAGCCGGGACGAGACCTTACATTTTATCTCGCACGATATGCGCGCTCCGCAAGCATCTATTCTGGCGCTGCTGGAGCTGCAACAAGACTCCGCTACCGCTTTACCACAGGCAGACTTTTTAAGTCGTATCGAAAAAGCGTCTCGTATCACGCTCGGGCTGGCAGATAACTTTGTGCAGTTAGCGCGCGCTGAATCGCAAGATTATCGAATGGAAGACACGGACTTTCAGGATATCTTGTTGGATGCGACCGAAGAAATGTGGACCCTCACTAGGGCCAAAAATATCCGTATCTCGAGTCAAATACCAGCAGGTGACTATCCGGTGCGGGTTGACCGGGCGCTAATGACGCGCGCTCTGACCAATTTGCTCTCTAACGCGATCAAATACAGTCCGCCCAACACGATTATCAGTTGCAGCCTGGAATACGAACGGGGTCTGGCAGAAGCCTCCGTCATTTGCTCTATCAGCGACCAAGGTTATGGAATCGCCAGAGCCGATCAGCCCAAATTATTCCAGCGCTTTCAACGTTTTAGAAATGGCGAGCAACCCAAAAATGATGGTGTCGGCCTGGGAATGGTATTCGTCAAAGCGGTGATTGATCGTCATCACGGTCAGATCAGTTTCGTCAGCGCCCCCAACGAAGGTACGACCTTTAATATCAAATTACCAGCATTTAGTATTTGATCTGGTTTGATTTGTATTGATCTGGATCAAACCATGTAACTGTGCAGAAACTTGATCTGCGCTAAGCGTTATAATGGCAGCCGTGTTTGCTGGTGTTTGCAAGTGTTTGCAACTACTTCAGCAAGCGATCTAAGCATTTGATCTACATTAAGCTGCCTAAGCCACACGCCCTAACCGCCCAATTATGCAACTACTAGCTGTTGGCCTCAACCACACGACTGCGCCAGTGTCGCTCCGCGAAAAGCTGGCGTTTTCGCCTGACCAGATTGGTCCGGCGGTGGTGGCTGCACGCTCCTGGTTTGGTCGCGACGGATTCAATCAGCAAACGGAAGTGGAGGCAGCGATTTTATCGACCTGCAACCGTACCGAAATGTATGCGGCGAGCCATGTGGATAATCCGGTCGATGCGACTGCGCATTTTTTGGCAGATTTCCACAAATTGCCTTATGCCGAGTTGCGCCATCATCTGTACACGCTGCCGCAAGACAATGCTGTCCGCCATGCTTTCCGCGTAGCGTCTGGCCTAGATTCGATGGTGTTGGGCGAACCGCAAATTTTAGGTCAGATGAAAGACGCCGTGCGCCAGGCAGATGCCGCGGGTGGGCTTGGCACTTATCTGCATCAGTTATTCCAGCGTACTTTTGCCGTCGCAAAAGAAGTTCGCAGCACCACTGAAATCGGTGCGCACAGTGTGTCAATGGCAGCTGCTGCTGTACGTTTGTCGCAGCGGATTTTCGATAAAATTTCTGAGCAACATGTGCTGTTTATCGGCGCTGGTGAAATGATCGAATTATGCGCCACCCACTTTGCTGCACAAAATCCTAAGAGCATCACTATCGCCAACCGCACGCTGGAACGTGGCGAAGTACTGGCGCACCGCTTTAATGGCAAAGCAATCCGTCTGGCAGAACTACCAAATAGTTTGTCCCAGTTTGACATCATCATCTCTTGCACGGCGTCGTCATTGCCGATTATCGGTCTGGGCATGGTTGAACGCGCAGTCAAAGCGCGTCGTCATCGCCCTATGTTTATGGTGGATCTGGCGGTACCACGCGATATTGAGTCAGAAGTCGGCGCGCTGGATGACGTGTTTCTATACACCGTAGATGATCTGGGCAATGTGGTGCAAACTGGTAAAGAAAATCGCCAGGCAGCGGTGACGCAGGCAGAAGCAATTATCGAAACCCGTGTGCAGTCCTTTATGCATTGGGTAGATGGTCGCCTGGTAGTGCCTATCATTCAGGATTTGCATGAAAACAGCGAAGCCATGCGCTTGCTGGAGCTAGAAAGAGCACGCAAAATGCTAGCCCGTGGGGATGATATTGAAGCGGTGTTAGAAGCGCTCTCCAAAGGCATCACCGCCAAATTTCTGCATGGCCCGCAACAGGCTTTGCATCAGGCTAGCGGCGACGAACGCGCCCGTCTTGCTACACTATTACCGCAATTATTCCGTACCAAGCGTTAGCGACGCACAAAACTCATCTGATGACACTGGCAACTTGCCACTCATCATCAAAATCGAATCAAAACTGATGCGCTCCAAGAACGACTGCGTATCTGCAATAATCCCATAGTGACGATCTCACTGTACTCACAATAACAGGTAAGACGATGAAACCATCCATGCTCTCTAAGCTCGACCAATTGGCAGAACGCCTGGTCGAAGTGGGTCAACTATTAAATCAGGAAGGCGTCACCAATGACATGGACAACTACCGCAAGCTCACCCGTGAGCATGCCGAGTTGGAACCCTTGGTGGAACTGTATAAGAATTACCAGCAAGCACAAAATGATATCGATTCGGCGCAAGAAATGATGGCAGATCCTGAGATGAAAGATTTTGCTCAGGAAGAGATCAATGACGCCAAACAGCGCATGGAAGAGTTACAAGTCGATTTGCAAAAAATGCTGCTGCCCAAAGACCCGAATGACGAACGTAATATTTTGCTGGAAGTTCGCGCCGGTACCGGTGGCGATGAAGCAGCGTTATTTGCGGGCGACTTGCTGCGTATGTACACCCGTTTTGCGGAACGTAATCGCTGGCAAATCGAAATGATGTCGGAATCCCCGTCAGAACTGGGCGGCTACAAAGAAGTCATCATCCGCATCGCCGGTTTTGGTGCTTACTCTAAACTGAAATTTGAATCCGGCGGTCATCGCGTACAACGTGTACCAACCACCGAGACTCAAGGCCGCATCCACACTTCTGCATGCACCGTCGCGGTAATGCCAGAGGCAGATGAACTGGCCGATGTCGTGATCAATAATGCCGATTTGCGTATCGACACCTTCCGCGCCTCCGGTGCAGGTGGTCAGCATATTAATAAAACGGATTCTGCCGTGCGTCTGACCCACTTACCGACCGGGATCGTAGTCGAATGCCAGGACGGTCGCAGCCAGCATCAAAATAAAGCCCAGGCGATGCGCGTACTGGCAACCCGCATCATGGATGGTCAGATGCGCGCGAAACAAGCAAAAGAAGCAGCAACCCGCAAGAGCCTGATCGGCTCGGGCGACCGTAGCGAACGTATCCGCACCTATAATTATCCGCAAGGCCGGATGACCGATCACCGCATCAACCTGACTCTGTACAAACTAGATTTTATTTTGGACGGCGATCTGGTGGAGCTGACCAATGCACTGGTGGCAGAACATCAGGCAGAATTGCTGGCAGCTTTGGGTGATGATGGGATTTAAAATGGGCTAAAGCAGGTATGGCAGATTCAACGCGGATTCACACGGGACAAATACCAAAATACATATACTCCCCCATAAATTAAGTAAAATATAGCTTTACGTCCAGATACTATATGGACAATTAGAATATACATAGTGGGAGTATTTTAAAATCATTCTACTCAATCTCTACGCACTTAGCCAAAGCTATCACCCATGATCAGAATTGAACCAGACCAATGGCTGCCGCAAACTTACGCAAAAGCGCTAAGTCTGGTCGATGTGCTGCGTCACCCGGCAGCCAATTACGAGGCTATGACCGCGATTGAAAAAGACAGCTTGCGGCAATCACAAATCGAAGCGGACGAAGTGGTGCGTATCTTAGGTTTCTATAACGTCCATGCGCTTGTCATGAAATCAGATCAGGTGCTGGGCTGGTTATCAGTAAGCAGCCTCGCTGTTGATGCAACGCTGACCGCGTTTGTACTACCGCAATCAGCGCAACTTTCGGTAGAAGTGTTCTTCCAGCAATGGCAAAACACACCCTATATCTGGGGCGGCATCACGCGCCATGGCGTAGATTGCTCAGGTCTGACGCAACGTTATTTTTTAGATGTACTGAATCAACGCATTCCCAAAAACACCTACGACCAGCGCCGTGCAGGTATCAGCAAGACCTTGGCGGACATCACAAATAATGATCTGGTCTTTTGCACACGCATCGGTGGTCGCGGCATTCATCACGTCGGCATTTATATCAACTCGGACATTTGGCATGCGCATGGTGAACGCGGTGTGATCAGGCAAACTCTGGATGAATTTATGACTCAGTATCAACTACTTGATGTCGTCAAGATTGATGTTTGATTTATGTTTTATGTTGCAAAGAGCTATCTATGAAGCATCAGTTATAGCGCAACTTACAATTTATTAAGCCCATCACCGAACCAAATCGCGCTTTACGTATCCTAATTTGCAGGTGGTGTAATTCCACGAACCAGTACACAATGCGCGTATTGTTTTTATTGATGGCACGTTGTTACTATATTCGCATAGATTGCAACGTAAGCAAACCCAGCTCACTATGAATCCTACAAAACCACTACTAATTTCTATCGCCTCTGTTTGTATTGCCTTGCTAGGGATCGCCTTATACCTGCAACTGGTTGAAAAAATGTTGCCCTGCCCTTATTGTGTAATGCAGCGCTATGCATTTGTTATGGTCGCCTTGTTTTGCCTGCTAGCGCTGGCATTGCCCGATGTTGGACGTCGCCTCTCCAGTGCAATGGCTCTGACCGCATCGGCTTTCGGACTAGGCGTTGCTGCTTACCATGTGTGGATATTAGCCAATCCGCAATTAACTTGCGGTATCGACCCGCTGGAAACATCGCTGAATAAGATTTTTCCGGCCAAGCTGCTGCCAACGATGTTCCGAGCGGATGGCATATGCGAAACACCTTATGAACCGATTTTGGGTTTATCCATACCAGCGTGGTCAGCCGTATGGTTTGGCATTTTTTCAATCGCGCTCTTGGTTATCCTTATTCAAAACCGTAAAGCGCAAAGGCGCCATTTATTTAGAAGTCTGCGGTGATTAGTCAGCCGTAATTAGTCTGCATTAATTGGCCTGAATTAATTAGTTCATATTGAAAACAGGCTCGCCAGACTAATCATGACTCGCCCGTTTTAGAATTACGATCTACATCATTACCGCAATATCACAAAAAATCTCGACTATATTACTCACCAAGCAGCAAGCGAACAGATACCGACATGTCGATTTCTATAGCAACTTTTTTACTGAATCGGACATAAAAATGGAATGGATTAAAGAAGGCATCACGCTTGCCGACTGCCAAAAAGCAGGCCCTCTGGATTTGATCGACACCCGCATTTTATTGATGCATGCATTAGGTTTAAGCCGGATACAACTGATCACCCAGTCGGAGATGCAGCTCACCGCTGCGCAGGCGCAGCAAGTCGGCGATCTGCTGCAACGTCGTTATGATGGCGAGCCAATTGCCTATCTGATCGGTGAGCGAGAATTTTTTGGTTTGCCTTTCCACATCACTGCAGATGTTTTAATCCCACGACCAGATACAGAATTATTAGTCGAGCTGGCAATTCAGCATACGCCGCAAAATAGTCGCGTTCTGGATATGGGTACAGGCTCGGGCGCAATCGCGATTGCAATTGCACATCAACGGCGTGATACGCATGTCAGTGCAACGGATATCAGCGCAGCTGCGGTAGCAGTAGCACAAAAAAATGCTGACAGAAATGTCCCTGACGCGAACATGCATATTTGTGAAAGTGACTGGTATAGCGCACTCGCTGGTCAGCATTTTCATACTATCGTAGCCAATCCGCCTTATATCCAAAAAGATGATCTTCATCTGAGTCAGGGCGATTTGCGCTTTGAGCCGACGGTCGCTTTGACCGACCATGCAGATGGTTTAACTAACTATCGGCATATCATCAAGAATGCAGCAGAACATCTGCATCCTCAAGGCTGGCTTCTGATGGAGCATGGCTACAACCAAGCGCAAGCGGTACGTGATTTATTGACACAACATGGTTTCATTGAAGTGCAAAGCTGGCTTGACTTATCGGGAATCGATCGCGTCAGTGGCGGTCGCCTGAAGTAAGCAAGCGGTAATTCAGTCGCAACTCCCGCCGCAAAAGTATGCTCAGATATTGCCAGGATGCTCAGGATTACGTAGCGATAATCTAATCTCTACGCACAATCCGCCGTCCTTGCGATTGGAGGCTGAAATGCTGCCACCATGGGCGAGGATGACGCGCTGAGCGATGGCTAGGCCCAAGCCATAACCATCATCACCCCGGGTATTGGGGCTGTTGTTGGTACTGTTATTGACGTTACTATCGAGCTCTGTACTAAGGCTAGTATTTAAACTAGAGGTCGAGTTACTACCGCGATAAAAAGGCTCAAAAATCGCCTGCAACTCATCCTCTGGTACGCCTTGTCCTTGATCCAATATACGGATCAATAACTCCTGGTCCGTTGATAACAACTGCACCTCAAAAGTAATGATATCAAGCTTGGCAGTGTGTTTGATTGCATTACGGACGACATTTTCAAGGGCGCGATACAGCAATTCATAGCGCCCTTGCAGCATAATGTTGCCACCCAAGGTAACACTCGAAAAAACCAATTGCTTGTGTTTGGACTCTGCCTCAAATCCTGCGTTATCCACCACTTCCGCCAGCAATTCATCAATCTGAATCGCGTCCATGCTAGCCATGACACCAGCCTCAATCCGCGACAAAGTGAGTAACTCCCCCACCAGCTTATCCATCCTTACCGCTTCGCGCTCTACCCGCTCCATGGTGGCCTCGACGCGCTCCGGCTGTTGGCGCGCTAATCCGATCGCCGCTTGCAAACGAGCCAGAGGTGAACGCAACTCGTGCGATACATCGTGCAACAGCCGGCGCTGACTTTCCATTAATTTGGAAAGCTGTTCTGCCATATTGTCAAATTCACGCCCCAGATCAGCCAACTCATCGCGCCGTCGTCCCATGCTACTGCCAACCCGTGTTTGTAAATTACCCGCAGCCAAAGAGAGAAAAGCAGAACGCAAATTACGAATAGGTTTGGAGGTGTACCAGGCCAGCAAAGCGGCAAATAACAGACTAACGATTAAGGCGGCCACCATGGGGACAAACGCAGAAAACCCATCAGGTGGATAAGCTGAATGCAGCCGGTGGCGGCGTAAATGCGGCGGCAAATTATCGTCCTGCTCTGGCCACAGACGCGGCTGATCCGGGCTCTGCGGAATATACGATTCTGTCGAAGAGCGAGCACTACTAGCACTAGCGCCAGTTTCAAAATGCAGTTGCATATGCTCACGAATTCCCGCAGCGAGCATCGCTTGTTCGCTTTGATGTCGCAGCGATAGAGTAACGCCAATCCCGACAATACCCGTGACTTGTGCCAGCCAGATAAAAAAGAAAAACTTCCAGAACAGACGCCCCACCGTCTACTCCTTAGTCAGCAAGTAACCTTGACGATAGACGGTCTGAATGATCGTACGTCCATCAATTAAAGGGCCAAATTTTTGGCGGATACTGCTGATATGGACATCAATATTGCGATCAAATCGCGCGAGGGGACGACCCAATCCGTGTTCTGATAAATCCGTTTTGCTGACAGTATGACCAGCATTTCTTGCCAGTACCTCCAATAAGCTGAACTCTGTGCTCGTCAAATCCAGATGCTTGCCATCCCAATCTGCGCGACGCTGCGCCTGCCAGATCGTTAATGAACCAATGACCAGCGGATGCGCCTGCGCTTCGGTACCAGCAACGACTTGTGTACGTCGCAAAATCGCACGAATCCTTGCCAGCAATTCACGCGGGGTGCATGGCTTGGGGACATAATCATCTGCGCCTAATTCTAGGCCGATAATGCGATCAACGTCGTCACCTTTAGCGGTCAACATCAAGACGGGCAAACGACTTTCTGCACGAATCCGTCGCAAAGCCTCAATCCCGTTCATACGCGGCATCATTACATCCAGCACCATAATGGCGTAATCCCCCATTAAAGCTTCTGCAACGGCTCGTTCGCCATCATGCACGGTCGTAATGAGATAGCCTTCACGCTCTAGGTATTCTTTGAGCATATCAACTAATTCAACATCATCATCTGCGAGTAAAACTTGGGTCATGTAAAACCTTGTTGTAAAGCGTGGCGTTGAAGGTGGCTAACAGAGTGGCTTATAGAGTGACTTTTAGGGCGGCGGCAAGAATATGATAGGACACATCGCCACCTGTGTGGAGCAGCTTGTACCGAGGCAAACTAAATTCGCTAAACGAAATCATCGAATTATCCTAAAAACGGCAGCTGAGGAGCCGAAAAAGGGGCAATCAGATTCGTAGCGCTCTCACCAAAACCGTGACGCTGAAAACACTGAAATGATTCAATTGAATCAAATACTAATTAGTACTGACAAGTACTGACAAGCGGTCAACTGCCTTTTCTAGGATTATCATACCTAAAATACCGATTCGGCTAGGATTAGGCAACGATGATTTACCCAGTTTTACAGCAAATACTTGCCTCACGGACAAACTATCATCGATATCCAATATCGGTTTCCAATAATCCGGCATAGAAAAAAACTAGATTTTGTACCGCTCGCACCTTGAAGTCGCTTGCTTATAGCCATCATCCAAAAATTAAAATCTACATATACTGAGGGTAGGTATATCAATATAAAAATGAATTGTCCATGTCTTAATTGGACAATACGTGATTATTTTTAGATACTCCCCATATTATTCATATTATCGGCTTGACTACTGCGACTACAGCGTGATGTCAAGACTGGTGCAATCACACAGAGCGCGTATCATCTGCGACTTGATTTTAATTCTCAGAGTTTATCTCTCATACCATTATTTATGCTGCCTTCCATCGAACAACGTCTCGCCCTAGAACTTGCCGCCAAACCAGTACAAGTGGCTGCTGCTATTGCCCTGCTGGATGAAGGCGCGACCGTGCCTTTTATTGCGCGTTACCGCAAAGAGGCGACCGGCGGTTTGGACGATATTCAATTGCGCTTGTTAGAAGAGCGTCTGCGTTATCTGCGCGAGCTCGAAGACCGTCGCTCTGCGATCATGTCTTCGATTGAAGAACAAGGCAAAATGACGCCGGTGCTGCTCGATGCAATCACGCATGCCGAAGACAAAACCCGGCTTGAAGATTTATATTTGCCGTACAAACTCAAGCGCCGCACCAAGGCACAGATTGCGATTGAAGCGGGCTTGCAAGATTTGGCTGATGCTTTGCTGGCTGACCCAGGCAAGAATCCAGAAGAGGAAGCTGCGGCCTACTTAAAAGCGCCCTTCAGCACTAGCAACGGCGACAATCCGGGTGTGGCCGATACCAAGGCAGCGCTTGATGGTGCACGCCAGATTCTGATGGAACGCTTTGCCGAAGATGCGTCCTTATTGCAAGCGATCCGCGAATACCTGCTGGACCACGGCATTGTCGAATCCAAAGTCGTCGCAGGCAAGGAAGAAGCTGGCGCCAAGTTTGCCGACTATTTCGATTACTCCGAAACCTTGGGCACCATTCCATCACACCGCGCCCTAGCGATGTTCCGCGGACGCCGCGAAGAAATGCTGGCGGTCACTTTGCGCCTGGATACAGAAGAAGAAAAGCCAAAATGGGATGCGCCGCTCAATCCTTGCGAAAGCCGTATTGCCGCCAAATTTGGCGTCAGCAATATCGGTCGCCCTGCCGACAAATGGTTAGCCGACACGGTGCGCTGGAGCTGGCGCGTCAAAGTATTTATGCATCTGGAAACCGAATTGATGGGCAATCTGCGTGAGAAGGCTGAAGTCGAAGCGATTCATGTATTTGCCTTGAATTTAAAAGCCCTGTTGCTGGCCGCCCCGGCTGGGCCACGCGCCACTATGGGACTCGATCCCGGTCTGCGTACTGGCGTTAAAGTGGCGATCGTTGATGCCACTGGCAAGGTCATGGAATACGCCACCATTTATCCGCATCAGCCGCGTAACGATTGGGATGGATCACTGCATGTATTGGCGCAGTTGGCGGCGAAACATAATGTCTCTTTAATCTCGATTGGTAACGGCACTGCATCGCGTGAAACCGACAAACTCGCGCAAGATTTAATCAAGCTAAAGCCTGAACTCAAACTGACGAAAATCGTGGTATCAGAAGCCGGAGCATCGGTGTATTCCGCGTCAGAATTTGCGTCGAAAGAACTGCCGGATTTAGATGTATCCATTCGTGGCGCGGTATCCATTGCGCGTCGCTTGCAAGACCCGCTTGCAGAGCTGGTGAAGATCGATCCGAAGTCGATAGGCGTCGGTCAGTATCAGCATGATGTCGGCCAATCGCAACTCGCCCGTTCGCTCGATGCGGTGGTGGAAGATTGCGTCAATGCGGTCGGTGTCGATGTCAATACAGCCTCTGCACCGTTGTTGGCACGTGTGTCGGGTTTGTCGTCGTCAGTGGCGCAAAGTATCGTGAATTATCGTGATGCCAAAGGCATGTTCACCTCGCGTGCCGATCTGCGGTCGGTGCCGCGCCTGGGTGATAAAACGTTTGAACAAGCGGCTGGATTCTTGCGCGTGATGGGTGGAAATAATCCACTCGACGCATCAGCAGTTCATCCTGAATCCTATCCATTGGTGGAAAAAATCCTGGCGGATATCAAGAAAGATGTCGCAGGTGTGATCGGTGATGAACGCTTGCTGAAATCGCTCAATCCGGCAAAATATGCAGACGAACAATTCGGTGTCCCGACCATTACCGATATTTTGAAAGAACTGGAAAAACCAGGCCGTGATCCTCGCCCTGAATTCACCACAGCGACCTTCAAAGACGGCGTCGAAGAAATCCGCGATCTGCGTCCTGACATGATATTGGAAGGTGTGGTCACCAACGTCGCAGCATTCGGTGCGTTCGTCGATATTGGCGTGCATCAAGATGGATTAGTGCACATTTCTGCACTCTCCAACACCTTCGTCAAAGACCCGCACACCGTCGTCAAAGCGGGACAAGTCGTCAAAGTAAAAGTGCTGGAAGTCGATGAAAAGCGCAAGCGCATTGCGCTGACCATGCGCCTGACCGACTCTGCACCACAACCAGGCAGCACGCCAGAGCAAAAAGCAGATCGTAATGACGCCAAACGTCTGGATCAACATCGCCAGCGATCGCCAGCCCCAGCCGCGCCAAGCACGGGCAGTAGCGCGATGGCCGCCGCTTTTGCCAAGCTGCGTTCATAGTTAGACTGAGATAGAAACTGAGGCACAGCACAATATACTCCCCTTATTTTTTATAGAAATAGGCTGATTGTCCAGACTTTATTTGGACAATACAAATATACAAAGGGGGAGTATATTTATTTGCATAATGTGACTTTGACGATGACCTGATCAAAAAAATCGTGTCAAGATCAAGTGTTCCTCACATATCCAGCATAAAAAAGACCACGCGGGCTAACAGGCAGAGCATTTTTGCGGAAGTCCTATTTCCTTTATAATGACGCCATATTGTTAACCAAGGAATAGCCATGAGCGACGTTCAAGCCTGGATCAAAGAAACCGTAAGCAAAAACCCTATCGTACTGTTCATGAAAGGTACTGCACAATTTCCACAGTGCGGCTTTTCTGGACGTGCCATCCAATTGCTAAAAACCTCCGGCGCAACGAATCTGGTCACAATCAATGTGCTGGAAGATCCTGCTGTACGCCAAGGGATTAAAGATTTTTCCAACTGGCCAACCGTACCGCAGTTGTACATCAACGGCGAATTCATCGGCGGCTCCGACATCATGAACGAGATGTTTGAAAACGGCGAACTACAAGCCTTGATCAAAGCCTGATTTACTTTAACATCGTCATCATCCCACTATGCCGACACCCCAACGCCTGATTATCGCCATCACTGGCGCCACAGGCGCGGTGTACGGCGTGCGCTTGCTACAAGCTATCCGCGAGTTGCCGCATATAGAGAGCCACCTACTGATTTCTGAAGCCGGTACATTGACGCTGCATCAAGAATTAGACATGCGCCGCAAAGACGTTGAAGCACTGGCAGATGTTGTGCATAACGTGCGTGATGTGGGTGCCAGCATCGCTAGCGGGTCGTTTCAATCAGACGGCATGGTCATTGCGCCATGCTCGATGAAAACCCTGGCCTCCGTCGCCCACGGCATGGCGGATAATCTGATCACCCGCGCTGCCGATGTCGTCCTCAAAGAACGCCGCCGACTGGTATTGATGGTGCGCGAAACGCCATTCAATCTGGCGCACTTACGCAATATGACCGCCGTTACAGAAATGGGCGGCATCATCTTCCCCCCGCTTCCCAGCTTCTATCACAAACCTGCCAGCATTGACGAGATGGTGCAACACACCACTGCTAGAGTATTAGACCTGTTTAGCATAGCGACCGAACTGGCACCGCGCTGGAGCGGCATGAAGTCAGGAACAGAATAGTTTGTTCAGCATTGACTAAATAAAGCCAAACACATCCAATCGAGCCCATTCCACACTGCCAAGAATGTCTGGGGCAGAAAAGCAAAAACCCACCGTTATTGCTAACGATGGGTTTTTAACTGGTGCCGACTGCCGGAATCGAACTGGCCACCTGATGATTACAAGTCAACTGCTCTACCAAATGAGCTAAGTCGGCGAAACTGTTTCAAAAATTAATTCTGCAATCAATCTCGAAGAACAAAATTATAGGCTATTTTATTATTTTTAGCGAGGGCTTTTCTGATTTTTTTTGCGATTCTTGCGGCTTTTCTGATTGCGAGGCCAGCCCAGCCGGATTGCTTTCAGATTTTGTATTAACTACCGCCAGACCTAGCACCGGCTTGTTCCCCGATGCAGAATTCAGCGCAGCAGCAGGTACTTTGCTTGCCGCAGTTATTGGCTGCAACTCTGCTTGCTCATGCAAAGCCTCGGATAAATCCACTTCAAACGCCATACCCTGACCGTTTTCACTGGCGTAGACAGCTTGTACATTTTCAACAGGAACATAGATGTCGCGTGAAATTCCGCCAAAGCGCGCTTTAAAAGTCACCGCCTCGTTGTCCATCTTAAGGCTACTAGTCGCGCCAAAACTAATGTTAAGAACTATCTCTCCATTACGCACAAACTCCATAGGAACCCGCGATGCGGCATTCACTTTGACTGCAATATACGGCGTGTAGCCGTTATCGGTACACCATTCATAAATGGCGCGCATGAAATAAGGTTTAGTGGACGTTTCTGACATGCTTGAAAATTTCCTGAACGATAAGTGACTGAAGAATAGTCTGTGATTCTATAAACGACAAGGCTGACTTGATTGCATCTCGTCAGCCTTGTTTTGCAGCGCATTAATACTGATTGTGCATACTTATTAAAACGATTAACGACGCATCACTTTTTCGGATGGTGTCAGCGCCTCAATATAGGCTGGGCGAGAGAAAATACGCTCAGCATATTTCATTAGCGGTGCAGCCGTTTTGGACAATTCAATACCATAATGATCCAGACGCCACAGTAAAGGTGCAACAGCAACATCCAGCATAGAGAACTCATCACCGAGCATGTATTTGTTCTTGATAAACAGTGGTGCCAGTTGCGTCAGGCGATCACGAATTTCTGCACGTGCTTTATCTTGTACTTTGGCAGAGGAAGTCGATTTATCGTTTTCCAATGTATGCACATGAATGAACAATTCTTTTTCAAAATTGAACAACATCAAACGAGCACGGGCACGTTGCAATGGATCAGCCGGCATCAGTTGCGGATGTGGGAAACGCTCATCAATGTATTCATTGATGATATTTGATTCATACAAAATCAATTCGCGCTCAACCAGAATTGGCACTTGACCGTAAGGATTCATCGTGGAAATGTCTTCCGGTTTGTTGAATAAATCAACATCACGAATTTCAAAATCCATACCTTTTTCAAACAACACTAGACGGCAACGCTGAGAGAATGGGCAAGTTGTGCCCGAGTAGAGAACCATCATTTTTATAGTTCCTTAAAAACGATTAGGGCGAGGCACCAATTTGCGTACCTCACCCTGGGATGACACATCTGCTAAAAAAGTTCAAGCGACACTAAAAACTTAGATTAAGACTGAGCTAAAACCTGAGCTACAACACCAACTAAAACTTCTTTTTACAGACGACTAAATTACCAAAATTACTTAACTTCTTTCCAGAATGATGCATTTAAGCGCCATGCCAAGAAACTCAATCCTGCGAGGAACATTAAAACCCATACGCCGAGTTTGGTACGTGTTTTTTGTGCAGGCTCACCCATCCATTGAAGATATCCGACCAAGTCTGCAACCGCTATGTCGTACTCAGGTCCGGTCAGAGTACCTGCAGTGACTGTTTCAAAACCTTCAAATTTATGAACAGTTTTGGATGCGTCATGCTCATCTTTTTCTTCCACAAATTTAGCTGTACGCACGCCTTGCAACTCCCACAGTACATGCGGCATGCCAACATTTGGGAACACCATATTATTCCAGCCAGTTGGACGAGTCTCATCTTTGTAATAAGTACGCAGATAAGTGTAAATCCAATCAGCACCGGAACCCGCACCAGATGCTTTAGCACGAGCGATTACCGACAAATCCGGCGGAACTGCACCGAACCAGGCTTTGGCATCTTTTGCAGTCAAGGTCGTTTTCATCAAATCACCCACTTTTTCGCCAGTAAACAGCAAATTAGCTTTGATTTGATCATCTGTCAGACCAATGTCTTTCAGACGGTTGTAACGCATTGCTGAAGCAGAATGGCAATTCAAGCAGTAGTTGACGAATAATTTAGCGCCATGCTGTAAGGCAGCCATATCGGTTGAGCGATCTGGTGCCTGATCTAATGGATATCCGCCTTCATTCGCCAAAGCTAGGGCTGGAACAAAAGCCAAAGTTGCGATTAATTTTTTAAATAATTTCATACTTTTAATTCCTTTGACGCTTACTTGGGTGCATAACATCACATTTAGTCGCGCTGAGTATGCCTAGTGCGCAGAAAAAGTAACGCGCTTCGGTGGAGTCTTAAATGTACCCATCGTGCTCCACCAAGGCATCAGCAAGAAGAACGAAAAGTAAAGAACTGCACATACTTGTGAAATACGTTCAAACAATGGTGATGGCGGCTGAACACCCAAATAACCTAAGGCGACAAAAGCAATGCCAAATACGATATAGACATATTTATGCCACTCTGGACGATAACGAATCGACTTAACGGGAGACAGATCCAACCACGGCAGGCCACCCAATATCATCACTGAACCGCCAAACAGTACAACGCCCCAGAATTTTGCATCCAGACCAAAAGGCATCATGCCAACGATGGCTAATAAGCCTACCGCAGCAATTGCAATCTTAATCAATTGCGGCAATCTAGTTGTCAGGAAAATCAAAGCGACATAGGCAACGACACCAGCTTGTACCACATATAAAAACTCAGATGTAGTAGCACGCAAAATGGAATAAAACGGCGTGAAATACCAGGTCGGCGCGATATGTGAAGGTGTTTTCAGTGAATCGGCAGGAATAAAATTATTGTATTCAAGGAAGTAACCGCCCATTTCCGGCGCAAAGAAAATAATCGCGCTGAAAATTGTTAAAAATACGGTGACACCAAAAATATCATGGAAAGTGTAATAAGGATGGGAAGGGATACCGTCAACTGGATGCCCATCTGCACCGATATTGTCTTTAATTTCAATGCCATCAGGATTATTCGATCCGACTTCGTGCAAAGCGATTAAATGCGCTGCAACCAATCCTAACAAGACCAGAGGAATCGCAATCACGTGGAACGAGAAGAAGCGATTCAGCGTCGCATCAGACACCACATAATCACCACGTATCCATAGAGACAGATCAGGGCCAATAAAAGGAATTGCGCCGAATAAGTTAACAATAACTTGTGCGCCCCAATACGACATTTGTCCCCAAGGCAGCAAGTAACCAAAGAAGGCTTCTGCCATCAAACACAGGAAAATTGCGAAACCGAACAACCATATCAATTCGCGTGGCTTACGGTATGAACCGTACATCAGCGCACGTGTCATGTGAAGATAGATAATAATGAAGAATGCCGACGCGCCGGTTGAATGTGCATATCGCACAAACCAACCAGCAGGCACCTCGCGCATGATGTACTCAACCGAAGCAAATGCCAGATTAGCATCAGGCTTATAATGCATGACCAGGAAAATACCAGTGACAATCTGTATCACCAGCACCAACATTGCCAGAGAACCGAAGATGTACCAGAAGTTAAAGTTCTTCGGTGCGTAGTATTGACCCCATTGATCATTCCATAGCTTGGTCAACGGAAAACGGGAATCTACCCAATTCAGCGCCTTAGCAGCAATAGGTGCATCTGCTGGCAGCTTCTTTTCAACAAAAGCCATGATTAAGCCTCGCCTTTCTGATCTTTACCGATGACAATTTTAGTGTCCGACAAATACATATGGCGTGGCACGTCCAGATTTTGCGGAGCTGGTTTGTTTTTGAAAACACGACCAGCCAGGTCGAAAGTTGAACCGTGGCATGGGCACAAGAAACCACCTGCCCAGTCATCCGGCAAAGATGGCTGCGCACCAGCCTGAAATTTAGAACTTGGGGAACAACCAAGGTGAGAACAAATACCGACTGCAATCAACACATCTGCATGCTCTTTACGGGAGCGGCTCTGTTTATCGCAATAATCAGGTAATTCCATCGTGTAAGGCTTCAACGATTTTGGATCGGCAACCTTGTCTTCAGTGCTAGCAAGACTCGCCATCATTTCCGGCGTGCGCTTGAGTATCCAAACTGGTTTACCGCGCCATTCTACTGTTCTCATCTCACCCGGATTTAAAGTCGAAATATCTACTTCTACCGGCGCACCTGCCGCCTTAGCACGTTCAGACGGCTGAAAGGTGCTGACTAGCGCACCTGCCGTTGCTAAACCTGCAACACCACCCGCCGCGCACGTGGCGACGAGTAAGCCGCGGCGGCCAGAATCGACCTGCTTTTCAATACTCATACCAACCCCAATCTGTCAAAAATCAAAACTTGTCGAAGCATAAACCTACTTCTAGCAACCTTAAATTATAAAGGAGCCGAGAGTGGTTTTAAAGCAAAAGTTGTTTATAGGTTCAAACTGCGGCGCTTTTTTTCAGTTTTGTCGGTTATTTTGATGCTTTCCGTTGATTATTTCTTATCAAGCAGAAAACGCTCAAAGTAATCGACACAAAGTTTGACAAATAAACCACCATGTAATTTGCCTTTGCGGATTAAAATATTGCTACTTTGTCATACATAACCTGGGAGTCAACATGAGCATGATGCAAGAATTTAAGAGTTTTGCCAGCAAAGGCAATGTGGTTGATTTAGCGGTCGGCGTCATCATTGGTGCAGCGTTTGGCAAGATTGTTGACTCTTTGGTAGCCGATATCGTGATGCCTGTTGTCGGTAAAATTTTCGGTGGTTTAGATTTTTCCAACTACTATGTAGCGTTAAATGGTCAGGCTAGCGGCCTTACCTTGGTAGAAGCAAAAAAAGCTGGTGCCGTACTGGCATACGGTAATTTCATCACGATTGCACTTAACTTTGTTATTTTGGCTTTTCTGATTTTTCAAATGGTAAGAATGTTTAACAAGATGAAAAAGGACGAGCCGGCAGCACCAGCTGCAGCGCCGGTAACACCTGAGGATGTGATTTTGCTGCGTGAAATTCGTGATGCCTTAAAAAAGTAACACCCACTTGCAGTAAAAATTTAGGCATAAAAAAGCCGCTAATTTCAAAGTAACTTTAAGAATTAGCGGCTTTTTTATATCAAACTGGATTATCGATATCGACAAAATGATGCGCTAACCCAAACTTCTCAGCCAGGTGTTGTCCCAAAGCCTGTATGCCGTATCGTTCAGTCGCATGATGTCCGCATGCCAGATAAGCCACGCCAGACTCACGTGCCAGATGCACGGTGGGTTCAGAAATTTCTCCACTTAAGTAGACACTGGCACCGGCACTGATCGCCTGATCCAGCATGTTTTGTGCCGCGCCGGTACACCATGCGATCTTAGCGACTAGCTGCTCTGGATCACCAATCAACAAAGGCTTGCGGCCCAGGCGTGCTTCAATTTGTGCGACCAGTTGTCCGACGGTACGCAGAGAGGCGTCCTCAGCGATGCCGATCCAGCCCAGATCATCCTCACCAAATCGCGCTTTTGGTAACAAGCTCAATTGCTGCGCCAGTTGTGCGTTATTACCGAGCTGAGCATGCATGTCCAACGGCAAATGGTAGGCGAACAAAGAAATATCATGCTCTAGCAACAGCTTTAACCTCTTGTGCTTTTGCCCGATGACTCGCATGTCTTCGCCGCGCCAAAAATAACCGTGGTGTACCAAGATCGCATCGGCTTTTAAATGAACCGCTTTTTCCAGCAGCGCCAAACTGGCCGTGACCCCGGTCACGATACGTTTAATCTGTTCACGCCCTTCCACCTGCACGCCATTTGGGCAATAATCACGAAAGCGGTTAATCTGTAGCTCTTCTGCCAAATAGTCCGATAGCTTTGCTCTCGTCACTGATTGCGGCTGTGTCATTTTCACTTGATTCATTTTTTCTGGTTCCTCTATGCGACGTCTCTGGCTCTTATTTGCGCAAACCATTACGGTGGCTTTAGCACTCTGGTTTATTGTAACCACCTTAAAACCAGAATGGGCAAACAAGGGGTTCAGCGGCAATCAAAGCCTGCGCATGGCGTCCACAGTCACAATGCAAGAAGTACCTGCAAATTCTGTCGCCAGCCAAAGTTCGTATCGAAATGCGGCCAAGCGCGCGATGCCATCGGTGGTCAATATTTACACTTCAAAAGAGGCAAAGCAAACAAATAATCCCTTGCTGAACGATCCATTCCTAAAGCGCTTTTTTGGCGACCAGCAGAATCAACAAGCGGAAAAACAAGTCAGCCTTGGCTCTGGCGTTATTCTCAGTCCAGAGGGCTATATCCTGACCAACAACCATGTGGTCGAAGCTGCTGAAGAAATTGATATCGTGTTAGCCGATGGGCGCAAATCGATTGCCAAAGTCATAGGCACTGATCCAGAGACCGATTTGGCTGTGATTAAAATTGATTTGCCGGATTTGCCTGCAATCACATTAGGACATCCCGAACAAGCAAGCGTCGGTGATGTGGTGCTGGCGGTCGGTAATCCGTTTGGCGTGGGCCAAACAGTGACGATGGGAATTATCTCTGCGCTGGGACGCAATCATCTCGACATCAATACCTTTGAAAATTTTATCCAGACCGATGCTGCGATCAATCCCGGCAACTCGGGCGGCGCATTGGTCGATGTCAACGGCAATTTATTAGGAATTAATACTGCGATCTATTCCCGCAGCGGCGGCTCGCTGGGGATAGGCTTTGCAATTCCTGTAACCACCATCAAAACAGTGATGGAATCGATTATCAAAAATGGGCAAGTCGTGCGCGGCTGGATCGGCGTAGAACCGCAAGACATCACACCAGAACTGGCAGAAAGTTTTGGCATCAAACAAAAATCCGGTGCGATTATTGCGGGCGTAATTCGTGGTGGGCCAGCGGATAAAGCAGGCATCAAGCCGGGTGATATTTTGCTGGCGATTGAAGGCAAACCGGTCGCCGACACTACCGAAATGCTGAATCTGATTGCGCAATTGCCACCCAACCAAAAAGCTAAAATTGCCGTTTTACGCAATACCGCAGAATCAACGTTTGAAGTATTTATAGGCAAGCGCCCGGTTCTAAAACGAGAAGAATAAGCGACTCCGCGCACTAATGGAAAAAGTTAATATGCTGCTGCGCTAGTATGATTTAGCCAATATTTTATCTAAAATACATAATCAGCCTGCTAGTGAACATTAAATATACTCCCACCATGTATATTTAATTGTCCAATCATTTACTGGACAATACGGCATTTTTCATAAAAATGAGGGGGAGTATATTGAAATTGGCACGAATTTTGATCAATTCAATTATTTAAACAATGCATGGGGTTTGCTTTACATCCCTGCACTACACAATAAAAAATATACATTTAATACATGGTTCACCAGCACTTAAAAGACGCAAAGGCACGCAATGCATATCCGTGATTTAAAACGCTTTCTGTTCGAATTATCCGAAAACAATAACCGCGCCTGGTTCGTCATGAACAAGCCTCGCTACGATATTTTACGCGCTGAATTTTTAGAACTCGTGACTGATCTGATCGCTAAAATCAGCAAATTTGATCCGGCGATCATTGGTTGCGAGCCCAAAAAAGCTTTGTTCCGTATCAACCGCGACATGCGCTTTTCTGCAGATAAATCGCCTTACAAGACCACCTTCTCCGCCTCGATTTTGCCTAGCGGTCGCAAGAAACCTAGCGAAGGTGGTGGCCCTGCTTATTATTTTCAGATTGATGCGACGGGACGATTGTTCTTCGCTGTGGGCGAATACATGCCGCCATCGGATCGCTTGCGCGCCATCCGCAATCAGATCCTGGCTGATCCAGAGGGTTTTTCTAAAGTCTTAAAAAATAAAGGGCTGAAACAAATTTTTGGTAGCTTGCAAGAGGAAGGGAAATTAACCCGGCCGCCCAAAGGCTTTGATCCAGAATCGCCGCACATCGAGCAAATTAAGCTGAAGAATTTTATGGTCTGGACCGAGTTTACGCTGGATGAAACCACGCCAGAACAAATGGGGGAAATTGTCACCGAAGGTTTTAAGGCAGCCTATCCCCTGGTCAGCTGGTTGCGCACCGCCGCTAGTAGCGTGGCCCAAGACTAATCAGGGACTTCATCCGGTGCTTGCGTGGCTTTGACAAAGATCGGAGCCACCAGCAAACCCAATTCAAATAAAAACCACATCGGCAATGCCAGTGAGAACTGGCTGACTATGTCAGGTGGCGTCACAATCGCGGCAACCACAAAGGCGCCGACGATGATGTAAGGACGCATCGCCTTCAACTGCTCTACCGATACCAGTCCCATGCGTACCAACACCACGACCACAATCGGCACTTCAAATGTCATGCCAAAGGCAAGGCACATCGACATCACAAAATCGAGGTAATTTTCTATGTCCGGCGAAACGGTAATTGAGGTCGGTGCAAACTCGCTGATGAATTTAAATACGCGCCCAAACACGAAGAAATAACAAAACGCCACGCCAGAAAAAAACAGCAGTGAAGAGGAAATCACTAAAGGCGCCACCAACCTTTTCTCATGCGAATATAAACCAGGCGCGACAAATGCCCAGACTTGATACAACACCCATGGTAGCGCCAGCATAAACGCTAAAAGCAAGGTCACTTTCATCGGTACCAGAAAAGGAGAAATCACACCCGTCGCAATCATCTTGGCACCAACAGGCAAGGATGCAATCATCGGCTTCGCCAGAAAATCATAAATGGCAGAAGGCCCGGGCCAGGCAAACAAAGCCGCACAGACAATCGCAATACCGATCGATGCTTTGACCAGCCGATCACGCAATTCGACCAGATGCGAGATAAACGTGTCTTCAACTCCCGATACTTGTGGGTCACTCATGCTGGTGCAGAACCTATAACAATGTGGAAAATGATATGACTAGCGATAAGGCATGTCATTTAAAAGAAACTGGCGGAAGAATTGCGTTTTGCTCTGAACTTGGCAACCCGCGCCGCGCCGGACATCACATGACTGCGACCGCCATGACGATTTTTATACCAGGCAGGAATTGCTGATGTCTTAGCGATCTTTTTACGACGGAAATCTTTTGCCTTAAAAGCCAGATGACTCACGCTGGGTGGATTGAGCAAGGAAGAATCCGTTTCTGGATCTTGCCAGGCAGAGCGGATATCGTTCTGCGTTTCAGACAAACCTTTAGCAATCGACTGCCCGACGTCCTGCACTGCCTCTTGCGCATCTTTATGCATCTGACGCAACTCATCAAGCTCAATCTCACGACTGACTTCCGATTTCACTTCGTTGATGTAACGTTGGGCACGACCAAATAAAGTGCCAGCCATACGCGCTACTTTTGGCAGTTTTTCAGGACCGATTACGATTAAAGCAACCACGCCAATTAACGCCAACTTACTGATGCCAAGATCTATCATGAGTGGTGTCTTTTAAAACCAGAGGCTAGCAATCTGAGGTAGCAACATCAGAGCTTGGATTTTTCTTTAGCATCAACATCAATTGTTGTACCCGATGTTTTATCCGCGACTTTTTGTGCGTCTGCAGCCTTCTCTTCTTCGCCCTTGACGCCGTCTTTAAAACCTTTGACAGCCTTGCCAAGATCGGACCCGATGTTGCCAATTTTTTTGGTGCCGAATACCAGCATCACAATGACCAACACAATTAACCAGTGCCAAATACTGAATGAACCCATGATATCTCCTAAAACGAGCGTGAACGCTCAGACAAATTATTGATCTATAAGAAGCGGTTGATGCGGAACTATCGCTGACCGCGCCATGGCTGCGGACCGCCAATCACATGTAAATGAAGATGATACACCTCTTGCCCGCCATCCGGTCCGGTGTTGATCAGCGTCTTGTAACCACCACTGACGTTACCATCGATATCTTGCGTGAGACCGCAACCTTGCTCTTGCGCCAATTTAGGCGTCAGCGCTAACATCCGCCCCAACATGCCTGCATGCTCCGGAGTTGTTTGCGCCAGAGTTTCTACATGCTGCTTGGGAATAATTAAAAAATGCACCGGAGCAGCAGGATTAATATCTTTAAACGCCAGAAACTCTTCGTCTTCATAAACCACACTAGACGGAATTTGTTTTGCCACAATTTTACAGAAAATACAGTTACTCACGGTGTCCTCATATTGTTGTGCAAGACGGTTGAAATACAGTTAAAAAATTTGCTTAAATTCTTATAGGACTTATGCCAAATTGTCCCAGCAAGGCGTAGCGACGAAGGCAGTACTTTAGTACGACTAGGCGCTGCAACGCAGCTGGGGCGATTTCGCGTAAGTTCTAACTTAATCTGGGCGGGAAGCTTTTTCCTCGATACCAGATAAGCCTTCGCGTCTTGCCAACTCATTCAAGACATCTTGCGGTGTCAAATCAAACTGTGCCAGCAAGACCATGGAATGAAACCAGAGATCGGCACATTCATACAAGACTTTAGATTTGTCACCTGATACACGGGCATCTTTGGCGGCCATTACAGTTTCGGTCGCTTCTTCGCCAATTTTTTTGAGTATCGCGTCGTCGCCCTTGGAAAACAAACGCGCGACATACGAAGTTGCCGGGTCGCCGCCGTTAGCAGCTTTGCGGCTCTCAATGACTTCAGACAGTCGCTTTAAGGTTTCACTCATACAATCTTTTCTGATTACTGGTCATTATTTGTAGATGGTTTCTGGGTCTTTTAAGACCGGATCAACTGCCTCCCAGTCACCGTCATTGACGCCACCTTCAAACTTTTGGAAGAAGCAAGAATGGCGACCCGTATGGCAAGCGATGCTATCGACTTGTTCTATTTTGAGCAATACCACGTCTTCATCACAATCCAGGCGTATCTCTAATACCTTTTGAACATGACCGGATTCTTCACCTTTGTGCCATAACTTTTTACGCGAACGGCTCCAGTAAACGGCCTCGCCTAATTCCACTGTTTTGGTTAGTGCATCGCGGTTCATCCAGGCAAACATCAGCACATCATTGCTGGATGCTTCTTGCGCAATCACAGGTACCAGACCTTGATCGTCCCAGCGCACTTTATTCAACCATTTTGACGCGCTCATGACAGTCTCATTGAAATCTGTTGTGCTGCCATGAATTTCTTGGCTTCTTGCACGGTATGTTGTCCATAATGGAAAATACTTGCGGCGAGTACCGCATCAGCGCCACCGATTTTGATGCCGTCGGCTAAGTCTTGTAGACCACCAACGCCACCGGAAGCGATCACCGGTATTGAGACTGCGTCCGACACTGCACGTGTCAGTCCCAGGTCAAAACCAATCTTGGTGCCATCTCTGTCCATACTAGTCAGCAGAATTTCTCCAGCGCCCAAGCGTGCCATATTTTGCGCCCACTCCACTGCATCTAAGCCAGTGGCGTTGCGACCGCCATGCGTAAAGACTTCCCATTTTCCAGGCGCCGTTTGTTTTGCGTCAATCGCCACAACAATGCACTGTGATCCGTATTTTTGCGATGCTTCAAACACCAATTGCGGATTGGTCACCGCAGATGTGTTGATGCCAATCTTATCTGCACCGGCATTTAATAAGCGACGCACATCGGCCACAGTGCGTACGCCACCACCCACCGTTAAAGGAATAAATACTTGTGACGCGACTGCCTCGATAATCGGCAAAATTAAATCGCGTCCGTCACTGGACGCGGTGATATCAAGAAAGGTAATTTCATCAGCGCCTTGTCCATCATAGCGGCGCGCAATCTCAACTGGATCACCGGCGTCACGCAGTTCCTGAAAATTGATGCCCTTGACGACACGACCAGCAGTCACGTCAAGACAAGGGATAATGCGCTTTGCTAAAGCCATACTTAATTTTCTTCGCTATCGTCTATGTCATCAAATTCATCGGCGCGTTCCTGTGCGCTGGCAAGATCTAATGTGCCTTCGTAAATAGAACGGCCACAAATCACGCCTTCTATCCCCTCGCCTTGCACCGCGCACAAGGCTTCAACATCTTGCAGATTATGGACGCCGCCAGATGCAATCACCGGAATACTCACAGCTTGCGCCAGCTTGACTGTGGCTTCGATATTGACGCCGCCCATCATGCCATCGCGGCCGATGTCGGTATAAATAATCGACTCGACGCCGTAACCTTCAAATTTTTTCGCCAGATCGATGACTTCATGACCCGACAGTTTGCTCCAGCCATCGGTAGCGACCTTGCCATCTTTGGCGTCAATACCGACAATAATTTGTCCTGGGAAGGCACCACAGGCATCTGCCAGAAATCCAGGATTTTTGACTGCTGCGGTGCCGATGATGATGTAGCTGATACCGTCATCCAGATAACGCTCTATCGTATCCAGATCACGTATACCGCCACCGAGTTGCACCGGGATTTCATCAATATCATTTTCTTCCGCAAACTCACGCACCGCCTTCAAAATAGCTTTGACTGCTGTTTCATTTTTTGGCTTACCTGCGAAAGCTCCGTTCAGATCGACCAGATGTAGTCGTCTTGCGCCTTGCTCTAGCCAATGACGCGCCATCTCGGCGGGGTCTTCGGAGAACACGGTGGCTTGGTTCATATCACCTTGTTTAAGGCGTACGCAGTGACCGTCTTTCAGGTCGATAGCAGGAATGAGCAGCATGGCTGTATAAAGTTAAGTAATTAAAGACAGAATAAATGGGTAAATCAGTTTGACGGTATCACAAGCTTAAGGGTTCCAGTGTACAAAGTTTTTGTATAGTTGCAAGCCAGCATGTGCACTCTTTTCAGGATGGAATTGCGTGGCAAAAATATTATCTCTTGCAACTGCACAGGCGAACGGCGTGCCATAGTCGGTAGTTCCGACTGTGTGTGCCACATCGGCTGGCTGAGCATAGTAACTATGAACAAAATAGAAATAAGCCTCATCGGCAATATCTTGCCAGAGCGCATGTACTTGGCCTTGCGTCCGTGCTTGCCTGACTTTATTCCACCCCATTTGCGGCACTTTAAAACGCGACCCGTCATCTTGTAGCTGACCGTCCAGCGCAAAACGCACTACTTTGCCAGGCAATAAACCCAATCCCGGCGTATTGCCTTCATCGCTCAGATCAAACAGCATTTGCTCACCTACGCAAACGCCAAACAGCGGTTTGCTACGCGCAGCTTGCAATACTGCCTCTTGCACACCGGATTCGCGCAGACTGCGCATGCAATCGGGCATCGCGCCCTGGCCTGGCAACACCAGGCGATCGGCACTTTGGATATCGGTGATCTCGCCAGAAATTTTGACATCGGCGTCCGGCGCGACTGCACGCAGGGCTTGCGCTACTGAGCGCAAATTGCCCATGCCGTAATCGACTACAACAATTTTATTCATGCTGATGAGTTTATTTGGCTAATGATTTAGCAATTTAAAGAATAAATTCAGAATCAAATTCAAAGACATCTTAAGCAGCAAATGTAAGGCCTGAGATTCTGGTTTGATTCAGATTTGATTCAAACAGAATTACAAGCTGCCTTTGGTCGATGGAATGGTACCAGCAGCGCGCGCATCTAATTCAGCCGCCATACGCAAGGCTCGGCCAAAGGCCTTGAAGACGGTTTCGCATTGATGGTGAGCATTATCGCCACGTAGATTATCGATATGCAAAGATACCAACGCGTGGTTCACAAAACCCTGAAAAAATTCATGGGTCAAATCGACATCGAACGACCCTATCATGGCGCGCTTAAACGGTACGTGGAACTCTAGTCCAGGGCGACCGGAAAAATCAATCACCACACGCGATAAAGCTTCATCTAGCGGCACATAAGAATGACCGTAACGACGAATACCTTTTTTGTCACCGATAGCTTTTGCAAATGCCTGACCGAGCGTAATACCGACATCTTCTACCGTATGGTGTGCATCGATATGCAAATCACCGACGGCTTCAATTTCCAGATCGATTAAACCATGACGGGCAATCTGATCCAGCATGTGATCCAGAAAGGGAACGCCCGTATTGAGCTTTTGCTTTCCGGTTCCGTCAATATTGATGGCGACGCGGATCTGAGTTTCGTTAGTATTGCGGCTTACTTCAGCAGTGCGTTGGGCTTGCATGATTTTGATCTTTGAATTTGAACCGGTGGTCTGGTCTTTAGTTTGCGGCTTTATAAAAGTCGGGCTTTAAGACTGAGCCTAACTATGAAGCAACCAAGGATGCTTTAAAAGCCGCGAGAAATAAGGCGTTTTCCTGCGGATTACTGACGGTGATACGCAAGCAGTTTTCCAGCAGCCCATGCATTTTACCTACATTTTTGACTAAAATTTTTTGTTCCAGCAATTTGGCAAAGACTTGTTCCGCTTTTGTCACGCGTATCAGTAGGAAATTTGCCGCTGATGGAAACACTTGCACGCCCGGCAATGCCGCCAAGGCTGCGCTGAGCTCACTGCGCTGGTGACGTAATTCAGCTGCTTGCGCATCCAGAATATCTGCATGCTCCAGCACAAACTCTGCCGCGGCTTGCGTCAGGACATTGATGTTGTAAGGTGGCCGGACTTTTTCGAACTCTTGCATCAGCGCGTTGTTGCCCGACATGTAACCGAGGCGGATACCAGCTAGGCCGAGCTTCGATACGGTACGCATCACAACCAGATTATCGAATTCGGCCAGACGTGGCATAAAACTGGTTTGTGCAAAAGGTTGATAGGCTTCGTCCACAATCACCACGCCACTGTCGCCGACCGCGTGCAGAATTTCTTCCATCTCACCGGTATTAAACAAGGTGCCGGTCGGATTATTCGGGTAAGCCAGATAGATAATTGCAGGACGATGTTCTGCGATCGCGGCCAGCATAGCGGCTTTGTCTAAGCTGAAATCAGGATGAAACGGCACGCCGATAAATTCTAGCCCGGCGAAACGTGCAGAAATCGCATACATCACAAAACCTGGGATAGGTGCCAACACTTTTGCACCTGGCTTGGCGCAGGCAACCGAGACCATACTGATCAGCTCATCAGAGCCATTGCCAAGGACGACATCAAAACCTACCGGGACGCCAAGCTTGTCGCTGATGGCGGCTTTTAACGCGGAATAAGACGGAATGGGGTAACGGTTTAAAGCCACTTCAGACAAACGTTGTGCCAGTTCCAAACGCAGAGACTCCGGCAGCGTGTAGGGATTTTCCATGGCATCGAGTTTGACGAAACCGGCGGAGTCCTGCACATGGTAGGCAGACAACGCGCGCACGTCAGAACGAATAATATTTTCAATCAATGACAAAATATACTCCCACTTGTATTTTTAATCGTCCATACATTATCTGAACTATGTATGCTATTTAGTCGCATACTCCCCTATTTTTACTCAATTATAGGTTCAGATTCAAGTTCTGAACGCTGGGTTTTAGCAGGTAAATTTAATGATCAATTCTGAGCATAAATTCAAGCAGCTTCCAGACGACTCAAGCGCTCTACAATCCGCTCGCAATAATCCTGATTCAATTCAAAGCCGACGAAGTCACGACCACAATTTCTCGCAGCTACCGCCGTGGTGCCGCTGCCCATAAACGGATCTAAGACAACGCCGCCAACCGGGCATGAGGCTTTGATCATGCGCTCAATAATCTCTAGTGGTTTCTGGGTTGGATGATCTTCCCGTTCGGCATGTTCACGATGTAGGCGGGATACGCTCCAAATATCTTTTGGGTTGTAGCCCAGTTCCAGCCATTTCGCGCCCTCAAAAATCTTGCGGCTACGTGCCTTTTTAGTCACGGCGTCGTAGGGAATGCGGATGGCGTCCAGATCAAAGTAATAATCTTTCGCCTTAACGAAAAAACCGATGCTGTCGTGCACAGATGAATACTTGCGCACACTGCCCCCCATCGACGGCACCCGTCTGTCCCAGATAATTTCATTCATCATGCTCATGCGCTGTTTGAGCATGACAAAAATCTCAGGTGAGTAGCGCCAGGTCAAAAAAATGTACAGACTGCCGTTTTCTTTTAGCTTAGGCAAAGCTGTGTCAATCCATTGCTCTGTCCAGGCAAGATAGTCAGCGGATGCCATTTTGTCTGAATCGTTGCCGTAATCCTTACCCAATCCGTAAGGTGGATCTGCCAGCAACAAATCAACGCTGGCATCGGGAATACGCGCTAAACCGATCAGCGCATCCTCACAAAATATCTGATTACGCCAACTGCTCACCAGATCTGTCATGACGTCATTTCAAGCGCAATTCGGCGCTGCGTGCATGCGCTTGCAAGCCTTCGCCATACGCTAACTCTGCGGCAACGCGACCCAAGGTTTGTGCGCCCTGTTCGCTAACGTAGATGATTGATGAACGTTTTTGAAAATCGTACACGCCAAGCGGTGATGAGAACCGTGCAGTACGTGAGGTCGGCAATACATGGTTTGGTCCGGCGCAGTAGTCCCCCAGCGCTTCCGACGAAAAACGTCCTAAGAACATCGCACCGGCATGGCGAATTTTGTCCGCCCACTGCTGGGGATTTTCAGTAGAAATCTCTAAATGTTCTGCCGCAATATCGTTCGCAATATCGCAGGCTTGTTGCATGTCTTTGACCTTGATCAAAGCTCCACGGTTAGTCAATGAAGTACGAATGACTTCCTGACGCGGCATGGTCGGCAATAATTTATCAATGCTGGCGTGTACGGCATTAATGTAGGCGGCATCAGGACATAGCAAAATAGATTGCGCCAGCTCATCATGCTCTGCTTGCGAGAACAAATCCATGGCGATCCAGTCTGGATCAGTGCTGCCGTCGCAAATTACTAAAATCTCAGAGGGGCCTGCGATCATATCAATACCCACCGTACCGAAGACACGGCGCTTGGCCGCAGCAACATAGGCATTGCCGGGCCCGACAATTTTATCTACTTGGGGAATGGTCTCGGTACCGTAGGCCAGAGCACCAACCGCTTGAGCACCGCCAATAGTGAAGACACGGTCTACGCCAGCAATCGCGGCGGCAGCCAATACCAAAGGATTTTTGATGCCATCAGGCGTTGGTACGACCATGATAATTTCTTTGACTCCGGCGACTTTAGCCGGAATCGCATTCATCAATACCGATGAGGGATAGGCAGCCTTGCCACCCGGAACGTAAAGTCCAACTCGATCTAAGGGTGTCACTTTTTGACCAAGCACTGTGCCGTCGGCCTCGGTATAGCTAAAGCCCGCTGAGCCGCATTCAATTTTTTGCTGTTCGTGGTAAGCACGTACTCTGGCTGCGGCGGCCTCTAACGCGTGACGACGCTCTGCCGTCAGCGATGCCAATGCCGCATGCATCTCTTGCTGAGTCAATTCCAATGCACCCATACTGCTTGCCTGCAAGCGGTCAAACCGGTTCGTTGCAGCGAGCACTGCCGCATCACCATGTTTTTTTACTTCCGCCAAAATCTGTGCCGCTGCCTGATCAATTGCGGCATCTTCACTGGCTTCAAACGCTAGCAAGGCACTAAGCGTCTGTGCGAATCCTGGTGCGCTGGCGTCTAATTTTCGGATCGGAAGCGAGCTGATGGAAGATGGCTGTGGTGAAGAATAAGCAGAAGAATTGGACGACATGATGTTCTCGATCTATTTTTTAGTGGCGCGCTCAAATGCTTCAAGGATAGGTTGCAAGCGCTCACGTTTCATTTTTAAAGCAGCTTGGTTGACCACCAGTCGGGAAGAAATATCCATGATGTGTTCAACCTCAACCAGATTATTCGCAATCAAGGTGTTGCCGGTACTGACCAGATCAACGATGGCATCGGACAAACCGACTAACGGAGCCAGTTCCATGGAGCCATACAGTTTGATCAAATCAACGTGTACGCCTTTGCTGGCAAAATGCTCACGAGCGGTTTCGGTATATTTCGTTGCGACCCGCAGGCGTGCACCCTGACGTACCGCGTTGGCATAATCAAAACCGACCGATACCGCGACTGACATGCGGCATTTAGCAATGTCCAAATCCAAAGGCTGGTATAAGCCTTCCCCACCGTGCTCATGCAGAACATCCTTACCTGCCACGCCCAAATCCGCTGCACCATATTGCACATAGGTTGGCACATCAGAAGCACGGACAATAATCACACGTACATGAGGATCGTTGGTCGCTAAAATCAACTTGCGCGACTTCTCTGGATCTTCGGTCACGCGGATACCGGCAGCTTCTAATAACGGCAGAGTCTCTTCAAAAATACGACCTTTGGAGAGCGCCAGGGTCAATTGGGTCGACATTATTTGACTCGCTTAATTAATGCACCGACACCGGACAATTTGACTTCCATCCGATCGTAACCTCGATCTAGATGGTAAATACGGTCTATCAGGGTTTCGCCCTCAGCAGCCAGACCGGCAATGACCAGCGACGCCGAAGCGCGTAAGTCTGTCGCCATGACTGGAGCGCCGACCAGTTTATCAACGCCGGAAATCATCGCAGTGTGGCCATCGATTTCTATATGTGCGCCCAAGCGATTCATTTCTTGTACGTGCATAAAACGATTTTCAAAGATCGTTTCAGTCACGCGGCTGCTACCCTGGGCGATGCAATTAACCGCCATAAACTGCGCCTGCATATCGGTAGGAAAGCCGGGATATTCGGTGGTACGGAAACTGACGGCCTTAGGACGTGCGCCCATTTGTGCGCGTATCCAATCTGTGCCACTGGTCAGGATGACGCCGGCTTCACGCAACTTATCTAATGCCACATCCAGAATATCGCTACGTACATTTTTTAAGGTGATGTCGCCACCTGCTGCCGCGACTGCGCAAAGGAAGGTTGCAGTTTCAATCCGGTCTGCAATCACGGCGTGAGCCGCGCCATGCAAGCGATCAACACCCTGGATAACCAGACGATCTGTGCCTATGCCTTCGATCTTGGCACCCATAGCCACCAATAAATGGGCAAGGTCAGTGACCTCGGGTTCGCGTGCCGCGTTTTCCAGTATGGTTTCGCCCTCAGCCAAGGTAGCTGCCATCAACAAATTTTCTGTACCTGTGACGGTAATCATATCGGTGACGACACGTGTACCCTTCAAACGCTTGGCTTTAGCATGGATGTAACCGGCCTCAATTGTGATCTCGGCACCCATAGCTTGCAGGCCTTTGATGTGCTGATCAACAGGACGTGAACCAATCGCACAACCGCCTGGCAGGGATACTTTTGCCTCGCCGAAACGCGCCAGCAAAGGGCCCAGGACCAGGATAGAAGCTCGCATGGTTTTTACCAGGTCATAGGGTGCTTCCAACTTGTCGATCGCAGCACCATTCAAGGTAACAACACCATTTTCTTGTGTGATGCGCAAACCCATCTGGCCGAGTAACTTCAGCATAGTGGACACATCTTGCAGCGATGGAACATTTTGCAAAACGACATCATCCGAACTCAATAAACCTGCGCACAAAATGGGCAAAGCTGCGTTCTTCGCACCAGAAATGCTGACGTCACCATTCAGGCGTTGTCCGCCTGTAATCAATAATTTATCCATTATTTTTGAAATTCGTCTGGAGTTAAAGTTTTCATCGACAGTGCGTGAATTTCTTCGCGCATGCGGTCGCCCAAAGCGGCGTACACCAATTGATGGCGCTGTATCAAACGCTTACCGATGAAGAGTTCGGACACAATCACTGCCGTAAAATGCTGCCCGTCGCCTTCGACTTCCAGATGACTGCAAGCGAGTCCGTCGGCAATATATTTTTTAATTTGTTCAGGAGTTGGAAACACGATGAGTCTTTCAAAATACGATATTAGTGCCTGAGCTTATAACCACGCTTTAGCATCTGTACTGCAATCACGACTAATGCAATAAAAAATACTAATACGACCGATAAACTGAAAAATGGATTAACGTCAGACTGTCCAAAGAAACCGTAGCGAAATCCATCAATCATGTAGAAAAACGGATTAAAGCGCGAAATGGTTTGCCATAACGGTGGCAGGGAGTGAATGGAATAAAACACACCCGACAAGAATGTCGCTGGCATGATCAAAAAGTTTTGGAAAGCAGATAAATGATCAAATTTCTCTGCCCAGATTCCAGCGATCAAGCCCATGGTTCCCAACATTGCTGCGCCTAAAAAAGCGAACATCAAAATCCATAAGGGCGCGACAAAACTGACGTTGGTGATCCAGATCGTCACGACAAATACGCCAAGACCAACCGCTAAACCACGCACGATAGACGCTAGTACATAGGCACTGAACATCTCCCAATGCGACAACGGTGGCAATAGAATAAAGACCAGATTACCAGTAATTTTTGATTGAATCAGCGAAGAAGAAGAGTTCGCAAACGCGTTTTGCAACACGCTCATCATCACTAAGCCTGGGACTAAAAATGCAGTGTACTTAACGTCTTTGTATACTTGCACATGTTCTTCCAGTGCGTGACCAAAAATCAGCAAATACAGTAAGGCCGTCATGATTGGCGCAGTGATCGTCTGGGTTGCAACCTTCCAGAAACGCAAAACCTCTTTGTAAAACAGAGTTTGAAAACCAATCATTTACGATCTCCCATAATTTGCAGGAAGACATCTTCCAGATCAGCTTGCTGAAGTTGCAGATCGTCAATCGCACAGCCACCAGTTCGGATCGCAGCGAGGATAGGCTCAACTTGCGAATACTCGGTGACACGCAAAACATATTCATCACCAGAGTGATGGGTCACCAGATCTTTAAGTCCCTCTGGAAATACGCCTTGTCCAGCGACTAATGTGACTTTGAGCTGAGATCCTGAGATACGTTTAATCAACGCGGCAGTGCTATCAAGCGCGACTACTTTACCCGTTTTTAGCATAGCAATACGATTGCAAAGCGCCTGAGCTTCTTCTAAATAGTGCGTGGTCAACACCACCGTATGGCCTTCTTTGTTCAAGCGGGAGACAAACTGCCACAAAGTTTGACGCAACTCTACGTCAACGCCAGCAGTTGGCTCATCCAACACGATCACAGGCGGCTTATGCACCAGAGCCTGGGCAACAAGTACCCGACGCTTCATACCGCCAGATAATGCACGCATATTGACATCAGCTTTATTGGTGAGATCAAGATTCTCCATGACCTCGTCTATCCATTTATCGTTATTCTTTAAACCGAAATAACCAGACTGCATACGCAAGGTCTCACGTACAGTAAAGAACGGATCGAATACCAGTTCTTGCGGCACAACACCAAGGTTCTTACGTGCTGCACGGTAATCCGTCACCACATCATGCCCCTGAATCTTGACCTGGCCTGAATCTGCACGATTGAGTCCGGCAATGATAGAAATCAAGGTTGTTTTGCCAGCTCCGTTAGGGCCTAGCAAACCGAAAAATTCACCTTCTTCAATAGAAAGCGAAACACCACCTAGCGCTTGCAGCGACTGGTAGCGTTTTTCAACATTAGTAATTTGTATGGCGGCCATGAAGACAATTATTGCGCTGTTGACTAGCGTTTATCCGGTGAGTCGCCAAAGATATGGCGAAAACCTTTAATTATAGGGGATTTTCGTGTCTTGAACCGGATTGACGCAATTGCTGATGACAATCGCTGTGGCGCTTATTAAGCCGCTAAGCCTTTGCAGACTTCTTGCTCACCACATCGATTATTACATTGTCAACCCGACAGTTCGAGAAAACTTTCAGTACAGGATCAATGTCGTTCGACTTGCGAAGGATTAGTGCTGAGAAGCTCAGACATGCCGTAAAGGGCGATTAAGCTAAGAAGATTTGAAGGAATAGATTTGAAATGAATAGTCTTATTTTTAAGACTCGCAGCACGCTGCCAATCAAGCATCACAGCAACTGCTGCCGAATCAACTACAACCAATGCAGACAGATCAAACTCAGTCTCGCCTTGAGAAATCGCAGACAAACCGGACTGCGCCACGCTCACGGCATTTTGCAGGCTAAGTTCACGGTTTGTTTGATACATATTACTTACTCCGTCAGGAATTAACTAATTTTTTACTGCCAATTTAGTTATCTGGCTTATTTATTAAACTTACTTTTCAGACTTATTTCTTTGGTGATCCCGCAGCCAACTTTTTATTTTTCTCAGACAGAGTTTTGATCAAACCGTCGATACCAGATTTAGTAATTTCTGCAGTAAAGGTGCCTTTGTAAGTTTCTACCAACCACGCACCTAAAACGTTGATGTCATAGATTTTCCATCCTGTCGCCAATTTTTCAAGGCGATAGTTGAGTTGCAAAGCTTCGCCATTTTTTTGTATTACCTGACTACGGACCTCAACATCGGTGTCTTCAGCTGCAGCACGAAAAGGTTTAAACTCTAAAGTCTGATCTTTGATTTGAGAGATCGCTCCCGAGTATGTGAATACCAACAATGTACGGAATTCATTGATCAACTGTTTTTGTTGTTCTGGTGTGGCATCGCGCCAGCTTTTACCTGCAGCCAACGAAGTCATGCGCTGAAAATCAACGAATGGCAACACCTTGGTTTCGACTAAGTCATATACGCGCTTTTGATTGCCGGATTGAATATCTTTGTCACTCTTAGCGATATCCATAATTTCTTGGCTCAAACGCTTTACCAATTGATCCGCTGCTTCATCTGCCGCCATGCTACTGCCAACAAATGCAAAGCTAGCGAACATAAACAAGATAAATTGTCTAAATAATTTCATGATTTTACTTTCCCCGCTCTCAAGAGCGTATTAATGATGTTGTTATTAACTGCCCAGACTATGGTCTGGTTGACCGCCTTTATATTTACTTACAAAGTGACGGTTTGGATTCAATCATCCTCGGCTTTAATTTGACCAGCCCGACGCTGCAGATAAGCATCGCGTAGAAAGACATAACGATCGAGCGAAGCTTCTTCTAACAACGCGCCCGCATCCAGAACAGAAGCCCGCTTATCCACTAAACGCACGACAGTGCCAATATTGCGATCCTTAACTGGCGTAACATAAGACCAGAGGTCACCTTTGTAATCAACTGGCGTAGCTACCGCATCACGTAGAGTTGAAGGACCTAATAACGGGAGTACCAAGTAAGGACCTGATTTAACACCCCAAGTCCCCAAGGTCTGACCAAAATCTTCCCGATGTTTTTGCATTCCTGCCGCAGAACCAATATCAATAACGCCACCAAGACCAAAAGTCGTATTCACAGCAACGCGCATGACATCAGTTACACCCTCGGCTACTTTACCTTGCAGCAAGTCATTCACCGCGGTCCAGACATCGCCGATATTGCCAAAGAAGTTGCTGATACCAGTTTGTACAAAACTTGGCAAAACAGCGCGATATGCCTTCGCTGTAGGTTTTAAAACTGCCTGATCAATGGCATCGTTAAAATTGAACATCACGCGATTAAAGCCCTCCAGCGGATCACGCGGATTATCACCAATATTGGTTTTTACGCTGATCTTGGTGAGAGTCTGAGAGGTAGTATCTTTAATCTCTTTGACCGTATCTTTAAGACTATCTTTGACCGTATTTGTTGCACATCCACTGAGAATCAAGGTCAAAGCCAAGACTAATCCAGTAATTTTTATTTGGGATTTCATTTTTTTTCATCCTTACCATCTGCTGCTTTACTGAACAAGAACTGACTAATCAGATTTTCAAGTACAACAGCGGATTGAGTCATTTTAATTCTGTCACCAGCTACCAAATTATTGGTATCACCGCCTGGTTCTAGGCCTATATATTGCTCACCTAAAAGACCTGCCGTCAAAATTTTGGCTGACGTATCTTTTGGAAATTTGTATTTATTTTCGAGTTGTAAAGTTACCGTTGCCTGGTAAGTTTTATCGTCAAATGTAATATTACCTACGCGACCGATTACCACGCCAGCACTCTTGACAGCTGCGCGCGGTTTTAAGCCACCAATATTATCAAACCGAGTTACGACATCGTAAGTTTTATCAAAAGATAAGGTACTCATATTGCCTGCCTTCAATGCCAGAAACAGCAAGGCAGCCGCACCCAATAAAACAAATAAGCCAACCCAGAAATCCAATGATTTTTTTTGCATAGACACCATCCAATTCATTCAGGAACCTCGTCCACATGGAGAGTATTCTCTTTAAAACGCTCGAAGCCCTTTTGTGCTCGCACTACCAAACAATTACTTAGACTAATTAAATGCTATTGAAACATTAATGCAGTCAACAGAAAATCTAAGGCAAGCACTAATAACGAAGAAATTACTACCGTACGAGTCGTCGCACGTGCTACGCCCTCAGGTGTAGGCTTAGCCTCGTAGCCTTGAAATAAGGCAACGAAAGTGACTGCGAATCCAAATACAATACTTTTGATGACACCGTTACCAATATCCTGAAAGACATCAACACCTGCCTGCATTTGCGACCAGAAAGCACCATTATCAACACCAATCAGCTTAACGCCAACCAGATAACCACCAATGACACCCATAGCATTGAAAATTGCAGTCAGTACAGGCATCGCAATCAAACCAGCTAAAAAACGAGGTGCGAGCACGCGCTGAATTGGATTTACCGCCATCATCTCCATCGCAGCCAATTGCTCGCCGGCTTTCATCAAGCCAATTTCTGCCGTCAACGACGTACCGGCGCGACCAGCAAATAACAAAGCGGTGACGACAGGTCCAAGCTCACGCGTCAGAGATAAGGCGACTAATAATCCCAAAGCCTCTTCAGAACCATAGCGATTCAAGGTATAAAAACCTTGATAACCCAATACAAAACCAACAAACAAACCAGACACCGCGATGATTACTAAGGAATAATTACCGATAAAATGAATCTGATCTGTCACTAAACGTGGTCTGCGCCATAATCCCAATGAACTAAACAAAATCGCAAAAAAACTGCGTGCAGCGTAACCAACGTCGGCCGCAGTCTCTCGCACGGCTTGCCCAAGGCGAGTAATCATCTTGCATCCCCTTGAGCAGATTGACCCTGCGTCACCAATTTGATGCCCAGATCCTCGGCTAACGATTTGCCAGGATAATGGAAAGGCACAGGACCATCAGTTTCCGCATGTACAAATTGCTTTACATACGGATCGTTAGAAGCGCGCATTTCCTCAGGCGAACCTTGTGCAACGATTTTCCCTTGCGACAAGAAGTAGACATAGTCAGCAATAGCAAAAGATTCATGCACATCATGCGATACAAGGATGGACGTAGACCCTAATGCATCATTCAAGTTCCGTATTAAGTTTGCGGTAACCCCCATAGAAATTGGGTCTAATCCGGCAAAAGGCTCGTCATACATAATCAACTGAGGGTCTAAGGCAACGGCTCTGGCCAAGGCTACACGGCGCGCCATACCACCTGAGATTTCCGCTGGCTTGAGTTGCGCTGCGTTGCGCAAACCGACTGCTTGCAATTTCATCAGTACCAGATCATGCAGCATCGCGTCGGGCAGATCAGTATGCTCACGCAACGGAAAAGCGACGTTGTCAAATACACTTAAATCTGTGAACAAGGCACCGTGCTGGAATAACATACCCATTTTGCGACGCAAAACATATAGATCTTTCGTGTTCAGAGTGTGAACATTTTGCCCATCCACCGTGACCGATCCTTGTTGCGGCAACAATTGGCCACCAATCAGACGCAAAATGGTTGTCTTGCCAGAGCCCGACCCGCCCATTACTGCGATTACTTTACGACGTGGAAAATCCATCTGGAGACCCGATAAAATCGAGCGATCTCCATAGCCAAAGTGTAAATCACGAATTTCGACGAGATTAGTCACAAATGAGTTTTAGTTTGCAAAGTCGAGATTGTAATGCAGAACTAGAAATTAGGCATGAATGCAATTACTTGCTAATAAAATATTAAAATAAACAATCTCTCAAAGAAACTTATTTTTATAAAATATTCATACTATTTATTAATGGAATACAAACTTATATTTATTTTTCTATGTTAGTAGAGGCAATAAATAAATGAATCTATAGTCAGCAATATAAATAAATCTGAAATAGTCTTTGTATTTTGTCTATAAAATACAGCATTGATGGCGGCATCGTACTGAATTTAAGATATTAGTATGGCAACTACAGTACATCCTTATAATAAAAATGCTACTTCAAACTCGTTTGCCGGTATTGGCCGCGAATAATAGTATCCCTGCAGTAAGTCGCAACCATATCGAATACAAAAAGCTGCTTGCTCTTTAGTCTCGACTCCTTCAGCGACAACTTTCATCTCCAAAGCTTTGGCAAACGCAATAATCGCCATCAACAGACGCTCACTCTTCGTACTATCCCCAATTGTAGAAATAAAGCCTTTATCAATTTTCAAAACGGTAACGGGGAATAACTTCAAATGATCCAGCGAAGAATAACCGGTTCCAAAATCATCCAGAGAGAAATGAATACCTTGCTCCGCAATAGCAGACAGTACCGCGACGGATGAACTGGGATCTCTGATTAAAGCACTTTCAGTAATTTCCAATTCTAAATTCCCAGCGTCCAAGCCAGATTCGGCAAGCACATCAAATACAAGTTTCGCCAGTCCAATCTGCTTAATCTGTATTGCCGACAAATTAACAGCAACCACTAAGTTACTACACTTAGCTGGAAATCGCTGTTGCCACTCTTTAAGCTGCTGGCAAGACTGCCGCAAAACCCAGTTGCCGATATCGACAATCAAACCGGTCTCTTCTGCGACTGACATAAACGCAATCGGTGATAACAAACCAAAACGCGGATGCTGCCAGCGTACCAATGCCTCCATCCCACCCAATGATCCATCAACAGAATTAATTTGTGCTTGATAGAAGACAAGAAATTCCTCCCTATCCAAGGCTTTATACAGGTCGTTTTTCATCAAACTACGAAACTCGACTGTCTCTTGCAATGATGCCGAATAGAATCGACTTTGATTGCGTCCATCTTGTTTAGCCTGATACATCGCCACATCGGCAAATTTGAGCAAATCATCGCCATTATTTGTCGATACATCGAGTAAAGCAATACCGATACTCGTCGTAATAATCTGCTCAGTCACTCCCGTTGATATCGGACATTGCAGCATTACTACAATACGATCGGCGAGCAACGCTGGCTGATCTTCATGCTCAAAATTGGTCATCAACACGACGAACTCATCGCCTCCCAGTCGACACAAAATATCACTGCCCCTAACGACAGTTCCCAATCGTCGCGCAATTTCGATCAATAATCTGTCGCCAGCTTCGTGCCCCAATGTGTCATTCACACTTTTGAAATCATCCAGGTCGAGTAACAGTACTGCCAGATTACTCTTACTTCTCCGTACCCTAGCTACTGCGGTTTCGAGCGCCAATTCAAATCCCCGTCGATTGATCAGGCCGGTGAGCTGATCATGTTCTGATAACTGCCGTAATTGCTCACGACTTTCTTTCAACTCATTTTCGATAACATAGCGCTGCCTCGCTTGTCGTACTGATCGGATCAAACCTCTGCCTGTAACCTCAGTCTTTAGTAAAAAATCCTGCGCTCCTAACTGCAAACAACGTTCAGCGATAAGTTCGTCATCCACCCCACTGAGCATCAGGATGACGACACTCTCAAACGGCCCATTTCTCAGTAGCCGAAGAACCTCAATCCCGTCCTGATCAGGTAAGCGATAGTCTAGCAAAATCGCGTCAAAGTGCTGCTCTGAAGCAAATGCTAAACCGCTCTGCGCGTTCGTTGCCTCAACGATCTCACAGACAACGGCGCTCTGACGCAAAGATCGCATCACGGATTGACGATCAAGTGCATCGTCATCAATTAACAATAAGCGAAGCGAAGAATTATTCATCGTTGGACCTGTTGTTTTGTTTGTCTCACTCCATAACCGGTAGTTCGACCACCCGCCAGAAATGATCGATCATCTCCATCACCCGCAAGAAACCATCGCCGACCTGACTTTTGACGATATAACCTGCAACATGCTTTTGGTAGGCCGCAACCTTATCCTCATCCGTCTTTGATGTGGTCAAAACAAATACGACCGCACTGGAAAGGGATGGATCATTGCGCAGTACCTCCAACATCTCCAGACCGTTCATTCTGGGCATATTGAGATCCAGCATAATCAAATACGGCTGACGAACGGCATTCGGCATTCGTAATAATTCGAGCGCTTCAATGCCATCTCTTGCACGTACTACCGGATTGATAATTTTTAACTTTTTAAGGGCGCGCTCAACACCCATGACGTCGACATCATCATCGTCAACCAGCATGATTGTGACGTCTTTATAACGCTTAGCTTTGTCTGGCATGGCGACCTCATTAAGTAATATTGACAGGCCATAGAAAACGGAATGTGCATCCAGTCTGCCCGTCAGAAACCAGCTGTACCGTACCACCGACAGATTCAACCGCTTTCTTTACCAGCGCCAGACCGATACCACTACCTTCAACTTCGTCGCGTGGCTTAAGAGTCTGAAACATGCCAAATACGCGTTGCTGATGCTCGGGCGCAATACCTGGGCCATCATCTTTGACGGTGAACTCTATGTAATGAGCGATGCCTTTGTTTGCGTCATTGTTTGCGTCGTTGTTTAGGCGATTGTTTGCTTCATTATTTACACTCACGGCAATAATCTTTGCTCCGACAAAAATACGCCCATCCGGCTTGTTGTGATGTTTTATCGCATTACTGATTAGATTACGGAGCACCAAATTCAAAGGGACTTTTCGTGTTTGGACAGTAGGTAAATCGTCTGCGGCCTCCAATCGAATTGCCCCACTAGTTTTGAGTAATTCAAAAATATCGCTTACCAATACGCGGGTATCGACTGTCACGATTTCATCATCTGCCCGCCCGACGCGCGCATAAGCAAGTAAATCATCCAGCAACATCTCCATGCGCTGAATACGGCTTCTGATTAAATATAAATGCCGTTGTGTGTCTGGATTGAGCGTATCGGCTAAATCCTCAGAAATCCAGTTAGCCAGCTGATCTATGCCTCTTAACGGCGACTTCAGGTCATGTGAGGCGACATAGGTAAAATTATTTAACTCTTGAGCTTCTTGCAAAATACCCAAACCAGTAAAGTCGAGCATGGGTGTGGCCACTGTTGCGATTGGTTTTCTTGTTTGAAGCGGCACATGTGACATG